>CAZAYB010000059.1:0-1185 GCA_964489215.1 uncultured Pirellulales bacterium | reverse complement strand
TTCGCACTTGGTACGACAACAGGAAAAGATATTGAGCTTAAAATTCGGCTCGTCAATTCGTTTTCCACACAGCGTATACCTATCGTGTTACTTCGATATAAAATACCGTAAACATCCTCTCCTGCAAGCTTCTTCTGCGTATCGGTATATTTCGGAGAGATTTCGAAAACAATTGTCAAAGGACCAGGCCAGGCAAGAGCAATAAGTTTTTTAATCCTCGCATCAAAGACTGGAACATACTGGCGAACCTCCTGTTTATCCCCGATATGTAGAGTGTATGGCTTATCGCCTCTTTGGGACTTGAGCGAATTAAGTTTCGAAATTGCCTCACTGCGGGCAACGCAAGCAATTCCGTAAACGGTTTCTGTAGGAACCACCACAAGTAAACCCGCTTCCAACATCTCCGCTGCCTTATCAGCAACCTGAGCCATTGAATCCTTGTCTGTAACTTTTAAAATTTCTGTATTCATTTCTTTACGTTAATAGTCAAATAAATCATGCTCAAGTCCGCAAAAATCCTTTTAGTTTCACTGTCATAAATGTATGATGGTCAGAAACAATGATTTTTCAAGAAAAATAAAAATATGCAAAACAAAAATAATGACTTTTTAACCAGGCTTAGATACTCCAGGTGCTGAAAATGAAAATTGTTATAGCACCAGATTCTTTTAAAGGATCATTGTCAAGCCCCCAAATATGCGGCATTATCAGTGATGAACTCAAAAAAGCCTGTACAAACTGGGAAATTACCCGAATTCCCATGGCAGACGGCGGTGAGGGCACATGTCACTGCCTGCTGGATTCCTTAAACGGCACCTTTGTGCCGATGACTGTAACAGGACCTTTAATAGGCACGATGACCGCTGCAGGGTTCGGATGGATAGAACAACAGAAAACAGCCGTTGTGGAAATGGCAATGGCTTCGGGCCTTGAGCTTCTTGCCAAAAATCAACAAAACCCAATGAATACCACAACTTTCGGGACCGGCCAGCTTATAAAAGCGGCCGAAAAGCGAAAACCAGACAGGATAATTTTAGCAGTTGGAGGCAGCAGTACTTGTGATTTCGGCATTGGAGCTGCCGCAGCGCTGGGATATAAATTCCTTGATGCCTCTGGCAATGAAATTACCCCGACAGGAAAAAATCTTTCAAATATTGTAAATATCATACCGCCCGAAAAAAAGCT
>CAZAYB010000058.1:0-13403 GCA_964489215.1 uncultured Pirellulales bacterium | reverse complement strand
ATTTTCGAGTTTGACGCACACATAAAAAGGCTTTATCAAGGTGCTAATGTACTTCGTCTGGAAATTCCTATGACAATACCACAATTGATAGAAGCTACAGAACAGACCGTAAAAGCAAACGATATTAAAGACGGATACATCAGGCTAATAGTCACAAGAGGTATTGGAGACCTCGGCTTAAATCCTTTCCTTTGCAAAGACCCTGGCGTTATCATCATCGCTGATTCGATTCAGCTTTATCCAGAAAAACTTTACGAAAATGGACTGCACGTTGTTTCCGCCGCAACAATAAGAAACCATCCTATGTCCTTACCCCCACAGGCTAAAACGTTAAATTACCTAAACAACATACTCGCAAAGATAGAAGCAGTTGACAAAGACGTGCCCGAGGTCATCATGTTCAACCACCTCGGATACGTCGCAGAAGCAAGCGGAGACAATGTATTCATAGTAAGAGACAACATAATCTACACTCCGCCCGTTGAAGCTGGATCTCTTGAAGGTATAACACGTGCTGTCGTAATTGAACTGGCAAAAAAACAAGGCTACACTGTCAAAGAGCAGGACCTAACAAGATTCGACCTCTATGTTTGCGATGAATTCTTCCTCACTGGAACTGCCGCTGAGGTCATCGGGATTGTAAACATTGACCAAAGAGTCATCGGAAAAGGACAGGTCGGGCCGATCACCAGGTTGTTAAGAGAGAAGTTTTTTGAGTATGCTCGCAGTTCACAATAGCTTAAGCCCGGCAACCTCGCTAAATGAGGTAATAGCACCCGTACGTCCAGAGCTCAACAAGGTTAAACTTAAAATAACCGCAAATCTGCTCTGTTCTCAGGAAAACATAAACCAGATAATAGCGGGCGTAAGTTCTCCAAATGGAAAAATGCTCCGCGCTGCACTGGTACTGATTGCCGCAAATGCAACTGGTCGAATAAAACCAGACCACATCAAAACCGCCGCTGCTGTCGAAATGATACACACCGCAACCCTGCTCCACGATGATGTCATAGACCAGGCCCAAAGCAGGAGAAATCAGCCCACTCTCAATCACAGCCACGGTAACAAAATGGCCGTACTCGCAGGCGACTATGTGCTCAGCAAAACGTACATGGTCGTCAGCAAAATGGCCGACAGGAAAATAGGAAAGCTCCTCGCCGATACCGCCGTTAAAATATGCACCGGAGAAATGAACCAGAGCTTAACCAAAAATCAGCTCAGCATGTCCGTCGACCAGTACATTGCCATTATCGCTGACAAAACTGCATCATTCATGGCCGCATCTGCCAGGCTGGGCGCCATAATAAACAAAGCGGATGATAAAAAACAGGATGCTTTGAAAAACTTTGGCCATAACATTGGACTTGCCTTCCAGATAACGGATGATATCCTCGATTTGTCCGCCAAAACTTCTCAAACCGGAAAAACTGGCGGACTGGACCTCGCTCAGATGAAAATAACTCTGCCCCTTATTTACTATCTCCAGTCTGCTGAAAACTCAAAAAAACAAAGGATTAGCGAACTTCTAATGACTCCAAAGGGTGCATCAATGGTAGAAAAAATGCTCCGTAAATCAGACGCCCTCGATCGAGCAATGTCAAAAGCACAGCAGTTTTGTAAAACAGCGGTATCATATCTTGATGTATTTGAAAACAGCTCAAATACTGACCCCTTAAAAACCCTTGCCGACTTCGTCTTAAAAAGAAGCTATTAAATAATTGTAGAATCGCAAAAAATAACAAGGAAAGATTAAAATGTCTAAAGATTGGATAAATGATTTCAACAACCCGGGACCGGAATTCAGGTCAACTGTTTTCTGGAGCTGGAACGAGAATATGGACCCTCAGCAGGTCAGAAAACAAGTACAGATTCTAAAGCAGGGCGGAATGGGAGGAGGCTTCATACATTCAAGAATCGGACTGATTACAGAATATCTCGGTTCAAAATGGTTTGACGCCGTTGATGCCGCAATTGATGAATCGCAAAAGCTCCAAATGCTCATGTACCTTTATGATGAAGACAAATGGCCGAGCGGATTCGCCGCCGGCAAGGTACCCCTCAAGCACGAAAGCTTCAGAATGAAAGCCGTCATAGCAAGGCCCAAAGGCTCCCCAAAACCGCCCCAATGTAAAAAAATCACAAACAACCACCCCGACCTCGACATATACATATACACCGCTCCGCTCGGATACGACTGGTTCAACGGAACTTCCTATGCAGACCTTATGAACAATGACGCCATGGATTATTTCCTCGAACTTTCATACAAGTCATACTGCGACCGCTACGGCCAACACTACGGATCATTGATACCTGCTCATTTCACTGATGAACCATGCACAATATTCCGCGGCAATCTTCTACCAGGTGCCGTACCATACTCAAACGAACTGCCCGAATGTTTCAAAAAATTGAACGGATACGACCCCGAACAAAAATACCACCTGCTCTTTACAGAAAACGAACAAGCCGCAAAATTCAGACTCCACTATTTCCGAACCGTAAATTATCTCTTTGAACATAACTTTTCTGAAAAGTTAGGAAAATGGTGCAAAAACCACAAAATAGACCTCACAGGACATTACATGTCAGAGCAAAGCATCTTCGACCAGCAGCTTTGGGGCACAAAAATAATGCCAAATTATAAACACCAGCAAATACCCGGCATAGACCACCTCGGAAGACAGATCAATGAAAGAGTCACCGCAAAACAATGCGCAAGCGTTGTAAACCAGTTCGGAAAAAAGAAAATGCTAAGCGAGCTCTTCGGTTGCAGCGGACAGGCAGTTACTTTTGAAGACAGATGGTGGATAGCTGCCCAGCAGATTTGCCTCGGTGTAACTCTACTCAACCCCCACCTTTCTCTGTATACAATGGCTGGATGCCGAAAAAGAGACTTTCCCCCAAACATATTTTTTCAACAGCCGTGGTGGCACACAAACTCAGCAATTGAGGACCCGCTCGCGAGAATCTGTTCTGTAATGTCAAAAGGAAATTATCTGCCCCAGGCCCTGATTATACATCCTCAGGAGTCAGCATTTGCTCTTTGGCACTCGAGGTCTGATGTCGATAACCAGCAAATTCTCGCCGAAAACTATAAATGGGACTCAGCTCCTGTTTACGATGACTCTGTCAGAAAAATAAAGCTTCTCGATGAGAAGTTCAAGACAGTCATTGACTCGCTTTTGATGTCTCAATGGTGCTTCGACCTTGGCGATGAAGACATACTCCAGCAGCATGCCGAAATAAACTCCCAAAACGGTAAAACAGTTCTTAACGTTGAAAAACAAAATTATCCTGCCCTCATTGTCCCCCAAATGGAAACCATAAGATTATCTACACTCCAGCTCATCCGAAATTTCCACCAGCAGGGGGGCACTGTTATTCTTGCAGGCCCAGCCCCAAAACTGCTCGATGGCGAAAAAAGCGATCAGCTCGACCAGTTCTTCAAAAACTTCAAACAGACAAAACCTGAATCTGTCCCAAAGCTGCTCGAAAAAAACATTGAACCTCATGTAAAGATTGAGGAAACAACCGGCAAATCCGCCGATATGCTTTGGGTACACACCAGACAGCTCGAACCTGACAAAAGGCTTGTTTATCTTGTAAACCTTTCCAGAACCCAGACGCTTTCGGTTAATATTAACTGCGATGGAAACTTCTCCGCCGCCGAAAACCTCGATATGTTCACCTCAGCAATAGAACCTGTCAAAGCCGAAAAAAATCAGCAAAGCTTAACAATACACCAGAAGTTTTATCCTTCTCAGGTGAAAATGTTCCTCTTGTCGCAAAATGAAAATCATACCGCTCAAAATTCAGAATCTGAAACTGATATCGCCGAGTCTGTTAATCTGGATGAAATTAAAAAAATAACAAGAACGGACAAAAACGCACTGACTCTCGACAGGGCACTTTTCAAAACAAAAAAACACCAATGGTCCTCCCAGCCTGTCGACCTTGTTTGTATACAGAAACTCCTCAACGAACAAAAATACAAAGGACCCGTTTGGCTAAAATATGATTTCAATCTCGACAAGTCTTTAGAATCGCCTCAACTGCAAATGGTCATTGAACACCCCGAATATTATCAGATAAAGGTAAATGATAAACTCATCGAGAACACGACCGAAAAAACCTGGCGGGACCCCCTCTGGTCGCTAATAGACATAGCTGAAAACATTACACATGGAAAAAACACCATCGAGCTGTATTGCAGCAAGTTCCACTTCGGCGACCTCGCCGTTGTAGACGATCCATGGGCAAGGTACGGAACCGAAATTGAAAGCATATACCTTCTCGGTGACTTTTCTGTTAAATCTGAGATTGAATCTGCAGGCAATGACCTGAAAAAATGGAAGGACCCTGCCTGGCAAGCCCAGGGCTTAACTTACGTGCCGGTCCATAGGTTAAAAGCTGACCAGATAACCCTTACAGAATCAGAAAAATTAACTCACAAAGATATGGTTTTGCAGGGACTGCCTTTCTATCCGGGCAATATCAAAATGGAAATTAAGCTCCCTGCAATTCCGCCGCAATGCAAAAAGGTAACACTTCGCGCAGACGATATCGCTTCCGCCTGCCTGCAGGTAATCATTAACGGCCAGGACGCAGGCTTTTTGCTCGCATCTTTTTCCGAACTTGACATTACTGAACATGTTAAAAATGGAATTGATAAACTTGAGCTGATCCTCTATGGAACATTGAGAAACCTGCTCGGTCCGCATCATCACAAAGATGGAGAATTGATTTTTAACAGTCCCGAAAGCTTCCTGCCCCACTTTGATAACCAGGATTCATTCACTGAAAATTTCGAAAAATGGCAGAACAAAAAAATAACACCATCTGACTGGCACCATGATTATTGCCTTGTAGGATTTGGAGACATAAAAGGCTTGAAGCTCCAGCTATACTAACAATATCTACTTTTCCGTCCGTATACCTACGCTTCGTGCATGGGCGTCCAGCCCTTCGGTCCTGGCCATTAACATGATATTGTCCCTGTTTTGCTCAAGCTGCCTTTTAGAATACTTGATTATACTCGTACTTTTTACAAAATCGTTACAGCTCAGTGGACTGAAAAATTTAGCGCTTGTACCCGTCGGAAGCGTATGACTCGGACCTGCCCAGTAATCCCCAACTGCAACTGGTGAATAATCTCCCACAAACATCGCACCCGCATTTTTTATCTTCTTGCAAACCTCTGATGTCATTGTCCCGCACTGAATCTGAAGATGTTCTGCCGCAAAATCATTAGCTGCCGAAATCACTGCTTCCATACTCTCGAAAACCGCTATCCCGCTGTATTTTTTAAGACACTTAATAGTGCCCTTAGCCCTGGCAAGTTTAACAACCTGTTCCTTAAGCTTCTCCAAAACCGATTTCGCAAAACTCGAACTGTCCGTAAAAACTATTGCACTCCCCGGATCGTGTTCCGCCTGACTAAGCATATCCGCTGCCACCCAGTCGGCGTTAGCCTCATCGTTAGCGATAACAAGAACCTCGCTCGGACCAGCTATCGAATCTATCGCCACATCTCCGAAAACCTCCTTCTTAGCCATCTGAACCCACGTATTACCAGGACCTACGATCATATCGACTTTGCCTATTGTCTTCGTGCCGTATGCAAGACCAGCTACTGCCTGGGCACCGCCGATACGATAGACCTCAGCTATCCCAAGCTCTCCGCAAAGCGCAAGTATTACCGGATGTATACTCCCTTCATACCTCGGTGGAGACACTACCGCTATCTCCTTAACACCGGCTGCTATCGCAGGTACCGCCGTCATAATAACTGTCGAAGGAAGAGGTGCCGATGCACCAGGAATACAAAGACCGACCCTCTCCATGGAAGAATACCTCACTTTCCCCCGTATATTTTTGCCGACGAAAATCTCCTCCTGGTAACGCCTTACATTTTCTATCGAACCACGGAGAACCTTCATCAACTTACTGTCAATGGATTTGCTCGCCGCAAAAATAGCTTCTTCACTTACTCGGAATTCCTCAGATTTAAGCTTAACACAATCAAACTTTTCAGTATATGAAATGATCGCACTGTCACCTTTTTTTCGTACATTACTGAGAATCTCCAGCAAACTTTGCTTGCGGGGATCATCAATATCAAACCTCGCAGCGTCAATAATTTTACGCCTGAGCTTTTCCAGTCTCTTGTTGTCGTTTATAAGTATTTTATCAAGATCCTTTGGCAAATCTAATCCTTATCTGGCAAAGTTGCCGTGAGTATAGGTCCTGCTGAAAGCCTGTGGCAAAATATACTGCCGACCTTTATAAGTTGTCAATATACCTGAAATTCGGTACCTCTGCCTCCCAAGTGATTCATCAAGTTTGCTCTCGATAATATCAAGTGCATGACAAGGCAGAACCTCAAACGAAAGGCCCTCTAACTTTCTGCCGAATGCATCTATCTCAAAAACAGGCTCACCGTTTACAGATTTCAAAAAACCGCTCCTGCTCGCCAGAACAACATCTCCCTCAGTCTTCAGCATCTTCTGCATCTTGGAAAGATCGACAACCGTCTTTGGCTTAAGCTTCTTAAGTATCTCATCTGGCAATATCGATTCCTCTTTTTGCTCATCGTCCTGATTTTTAACACCATCTTCATTGGCTTTATCCTTTTCCCTGTCATCTTCACCCGTTCGGGTCATTGTTATAAGATGTATGGCAAAAAGATAATTCTGCTGATTATATGTACTAACCCTTGCCCATAGGCGGATAGGCTCTGGATATTCCGTAAACTGTCCTGATGTTTCTTTATTATCAGCTTCTTTATATTCATCATTATCCTTGTAAAAAGCTGCTATCTGCTCAAGCGTAGAGCACGGTAAAAGCTCAAGTTTCGTACCTGCCTCAATACTGTTGCGCTGATCGCTTACATCCGAATTAAGCTTGAAAAACCATTTCTCGCTCCCCCCTTCACCGGATTTTAAAATCGTCCCTTCCACACCCTCAAGAACATGACCCTCCCTCAAAAGAGGTTTCAATTCAAAAATATCGCTCTTGTTCGACCCCTCATATTCTTCTGCCTCCAAAGCTCCCCAGCAAACACCAATTATCAAAAACATAAATAAGTAATTCGTCATATTTCTCATGATATCCGTTCCTTGTTTTATTGTCCCAAATAACATCAAAAACCCTGCTTCTTCATCGTTCAAAAAATAAAAAAGTCACCGGGCAGATTTATCCGGAGCACACATTAAAAAATCCCTTCAATATTTCCACCGCCTTATCAGCATTATCAGCGATACTTACATTCTCAACCGCTTTCGCCTGCTTGCTGCCTATAAGCCTTACCAGCGGAACCCAGAAATCACCCAACAGTATAATCGGTTTTCCGCTGCATTCAAACCCTTTGTTTTTAGATTCCCATACCATCGCAAGTTCCTGCAGCGTCCCGGTCCCGCCCCCAAGAACAACAAACCCGTCAGAAACGTCAATCAGCTTAAAAAGCCTCTCACGCAATGTATCTGCCTTGATATTTTCCGTTACATATTCATTAGGCTCACTTGAACCAAACGCTCTGCACGTAACCCCTATTACCTTCGCCAAATGCCTGCTTGCTCCCTCAGAACACGCCAGCATCGTCCCCCCGTACCCGCCGTTAGCGACGCAAAAACCCGCCTCGCCGAGCTTTTCCCCAAGCTGCTCTGCAAGCATATATTCTGAGTCTGTCTTCATGCACTTACCAGACCCGAAAACTGCGATTACCTTACTTTCTCTACTCGAATCAGCCATTTTTGTTCTTCGTATATCTAAGCAATCCACCAGCCAGCAGAATCTCCCTGTCCCTGTCAGAAAGGTTAAGCTTCGTCATGAACTTAAAATCACTCGTCTTATCATAAACCTCTGCTTCATCCTTTTCCGCAATACATTCACCAAGACCCTCGATCAAAAGCTCATCACCTTCTTTAACCCGTTCATAATCACCGGAATCTGCAAACTCAAGCGGAAGGATCGCAAAATTGATCAAATTCGCCTTATGTATCCTTTCAATACTCTTGGCAATTACAGCACGAACTCCAAGATACATAGGACAAAGAGCCGCATGCTCCCTGCTCGACCCTTGACCGTAACTCTCACCCGCAACAATTACACCGCCCTTGCCTGCACGCTTTAACTCAAGACCCCGCTCAGCAAAACTCGCCTTACCATCCTCATTAAAGCAGTTAAAAACATACTTCGCATACTCCGGAACATTAGAACGATACTTCAAAAATGAACCGGCCGGCATAATATGGTCCGTCGTTATCTTATCTCCGCACTTCAAAAGCACACTGCCCGATATAACATCCCCCATTTCAGGCGGAGACTCCGGCACAACAATCGTAGGCCCCCTCAATACCTCAGCACACTCAGCCTCATCATCCCCCAAAGGCTCCTCTATCATACTGTCGTCTATCTTAAACTCGTTCGGCATCTCAACCGATGGATAATCGATACCAAGATTCCTCGCATCAGTTATCTCACCTGTTATTGCCGCAGCTATCGCCGTCTCACAGCTCACCAGATAAGACTGATCGCCCTTGGTGCCCGTCCTGCCCGCAAAGTTCCTGTTAAACGTCCTAAGCGACACAACATCATCACCAGGAGAAAAACCCTGACCAATACAAGGCCCGCAACCGCTCTCAAGAATCCTTGCTCCTGCTGATATCAGATCCGCCAAAGCTCCGTTTTCCGCAAGCATACTGACAACCTGCCTGCTCCCCGGTGCTATCGCAAATTCAACCATCGGATGGACCTTCCTGCCCTTAAGAACCCTCGCCGCCATCATCAAATCTGCATAACTTGAATTAGTACAGCTGCCAACCGCAACCTGACCAACCTTCGTGCCCTCCAGACCTGCGATACTGCTGATATTATCTGGCGAACTCGGACATGCCGCCAAAGGCTCAAGCTCCGACAAATCAATCTCAATAACCCGGTCATACTCACATCCCTCATCAGCAAAAAGCTCACGGAAAGCCTCTTCACGCTTTTGAGCACTCAAAAACGCCCTCGTCTCCGCATCACTCGGAAACAAACTCGTCGTAACACCAAGCTCAGCTCCCATATTAGTAACCGTCGCCCTCTGAGGAACACTCAGCGAACCAACTGCCTCACCAAAATATTCCACAACATTACCAACATTGCCCTTAGTGCTCAAAATACTCAAAAGCTTCAGTATAATATCCTTACTCGCCACCCAATCTCCCAGTCGGCCGATTAATTTAACCCCGATTACCTCCGGACAAGTCAGGTAAAAAGCACCTCCGCCCATCGCAACCGCAACATCCATACCCCCAGCCCCGATCGCAAGCATACCTATACCGCCGCCTGTGGGAGTATGAGAATCACTGCCCAGCAAAGTAGAACCAGGCTTGCCAAACCGCTCGAGATGAACCTGATGGCATATCCCGTTACCAGCCCTGCTGTGATAAACACCTGCCTTGCGGGCAATTGTTTGAAGATATAAATGGTCGTTATGATTCTCAGGACCAAACTGAGACATATTATGATCAATATAACTTACTGACACATCAGTCTTTACACGCCCAAGCCCCATAGACTCAAAAAGAAGATAAGCCGTCGTGCCCGTCGCATCCTGAGTCAGTGTCTGATCAATACGTATACCGATCGAATTGCCAGCTTTCAATTCTCCATCTGCCAAATGCTCCTCGAGAATCTTATAGGTCAAACTTTTAGCCATAGTTAATCCCTGTAATTGTCGATTAATAAATACCGATTAATTTAAAATACTGAATATACCACAAATAATTACACAAAACAATGGCTTTGACATGAAAATTGACTAAACTCAAACTCCTCCTTATAATTATGCTCAAAACTGCAGGATAATTAAAAAGGGCAAAAATGACAGATATACCCGAAAAAAAGCCCCAAAAGCCCAAAAAAGAGCACCCTGACCTCTACAAAAGTGTCATAAAAGGAAGTGCATGGGTATTCGCTCTGAGAATTTTCACCCAGTCTGCCTCATTCATAAGATACATCCTACTGGCAAACATACTCGGAGTAACAAACTGGGGCCTTATCGGAATAGCAACACTGATGATCGAAACACTGCAGACCTTCACAAAATCAGGATTCGAAGTCGCACTAATACAAAAAAAGGACCTGACTGATGAACACTTAAACACCGCATGGACTCTAAACATCGTCCGCGCAATTGCACTATACTGCGTACTTTATCTCGCTGCGCCCCTTTTCGCCTCCTTCAGGGTACCACCGGAAAAAGTCAGCCTCACAATAAACGTAATAAGAGTCATCGGACTGTCAATCCTGATAAACTCTGCTTCAAACATTGGCAAAATCTACTTCCAAAAAAACCTCCAGTTCGAAAAACGTTTCGTCCTCAGCTCACTGGCAACTCTATTCAGCATCGCTGTATCTGTTTTCATAGCATTCAAATACCGAACCGTATGGTCACTCGTAATAGGAAAGCTCACCGGCGACTCCCTCGCTGCGATCATAAGCTACACACTACACCCATACCGCCCAAAACTCTCATTCAACATCAAAAAAGCAAGAGAAATGTGGAAATTCGGAAAATGGATACTCGGCTCTGGAATTTTAGGTTTTATAATGACACAGGGAGACGACATCTTCGTATGGTCATACCTCGGACTGGCACCGCTGGGACTATACAGAATGGCTTACAGACTCTCAAACATACCTGCT
Organism: uncultured Pirellulales bacterium; assembly: GCA_964489215.1. GTDB lineage: Bacteria > Planctomycetota > Phycisphaerae > Sedimentisphaerales > Anaerohalosphaeraceae > CAZAYB01. Next base: position 2,711 of record CAZAYB010000058.1, on the reverse strand, counting down.
ACTGAAATCACAAACCTCATAAACCAGGTAACTTTCCCCGCATACGCAAAAATACAAAACGACAAAAAAAGACTAAAAAACGCCTACCTGAAAGTCCTGAAAAAAGTGTTTTATTCGACATTTTTGCTTGCGGCTGCAATATTTGTATTCGGCCCTCTCTTGATCATGACTTTCTTGGATGAACAATGGCATGTAATTATTCCTGCTGTAAAGATACTTTCATTGTTTGGGTTTACAAGAGCTGTTGGTGGTCTTTCTGGATCAGTATTAAAAGCTGTTGGCAAGACTCATCTGATTTTAAAATTAATGTTAATTAAATTACTATTTCTAATAATATTAATTTTTCCTTTGACTTATTATTTGCAAATTACAGGTACTGCGTTGGCTGTTACTTTGGCAGCATTCTTAGTGCAGCCTTTCTTGATAAACATAGTCTCTAAGATAATTGGCATTTCGATTAAAAAAGTAATCTTTCTTTATCTTAAATTTATTTTCTTGTTTCTTTTTGTGACAGTTCTGCCTGTTTCTTTAATTAATTTCTTTAATATCAATAGCTTATCTGGTAAATTTATTTTCTTGTTTCTTGTCTTTGTTTTTTGCTTTGTATTTTGGCTATTTGTCTATGACCGGAAGGAATTTATGAAGTTATGTGAAAAAATATATGATCTGAAAAGCAAACTTATCAATAACAAAAACGCACATGAGCTTTCTTTTCAAAAAGATTGGGTAACTATATTCAAAGCTAATAAAGATAAAGTCAGGGAGTATTGGCACGAAATTAGAAATTTAGATCAGGTGGTTAGGAAATGCAAAATTAATGAAAATTCTAAAATAATTGACATAGGTTCGGGTATTAGTACGGTTTGTCATTTTTTGCCGGGAAATAAAACAGCTGTAGACCCTTTGATGAATAAGTACAGAAAGTTATATAATTATCCCCAGGATATCAAATTGGTCAAAGCATCTGCAGAAAAAATTCCATTCCCTGATCAGTCTTTTGATGTTGCTTTTTGCAACAATGTGCTTGATCATGTAAGTGATCCTTTACAGGCATTAAACGAAATATATAGAATTTTAAAGATTAACGGTTATTTTGTCTTTTCAGTCGAAGTATTTCCTGAAATAATAAAAAGAACCAAGGCACATCCGCATTGCTTTACAAAAGAATATGTCCAAAATCTTGTTGAAAAAACAAAATTTAATATAGAAGAAAAAAAAATAATACCCTGGTTTGGGCTATGCAAATATGTTGAATCTAAACTGGTTGATAACAAAAAAGAATACTTTATGATATTAAAAAAATATGAATAAAAAACTATTGATAATCGGATTGGATGGAGGGTGTTGGCATATATTAAACACCGCTGTTTCAATGGGATTTATGCCGTTTTTGGAAAAACTCAAAAACAGCGGTTTCTCTGCAAACCTGCAATCGGTCATCCCGCCTAAAACACCTGGAGCATGGAGCACTTTTCATACTGGCTGCTATCCGGGAATGAATGGTATCTTTGATTTTTCGTATTGGGATATAAACTCAAGACGAAAATATTATGTCAATTCAAATATGATGAAAACGCCTTTTTGGGAGATTCTCAGTAACTCAGGAAACAGAGTATGTTTGCTTAACGTACCCCTTACATATCCAGTAAGAAAAATTAATGGTTGCTTAGTTAGTGGAATTATGACCCCATCTGTTGAAACTGATTTTACCTGGCCTCTTGATCTCAAGTATGAAATACTTGCCAATGTTCCTGACTATCACATCTTCAATCTTAATAATATAAAAAAAGATGCATCTAAAAAGAATTTGCATAGCTTAATTGCAACACTTACTGATATACTTGATTCGAGGTTAGAAACTGCAAAATTCCTAATGTCAAAAGAACCTTTTGATTTCTTTATGGTTCATTTTCAGGCTCTGGATATCCTACAGCACACTTGCTGGTCTTATATTGATGAAAATTCCAAACAGTTTGGAAATCAAGAAACAAAATTCATTTTTTCCCATTTCTTTAAAAAACTTGATGAATGTATTAAATTGATTACAGAAGAGTTTGTTGAAAAAAATAAACAGGATCCTTTAGTAATGTTAGTTTCAGATCACGGTTTTCAAAAACATCTTAAAAGATTTAATTTTGGTACCTGGCTCCTAAAAGAAGAATTTTCTAAGTTGAATAAAGTAAGAAATAAACCTTTTAAGGTATTCCGCAAGATTCTGAAAATGAAAAAAGAACCGTTTGACTGGGACTCCAGCAGGGTTTTCAGTTTCAGCAGGGGCAGCTATGGATACGTGTATTTTTTGCACAATAAAAATGATAACTTTAAACAGGATTTCTTGAAAAAAGTATCTTCAATTAAAGACCCGCAAACAAATCTTAAAATAGTTGAAAAATATAAATTCAAAGAGGAAATTTATTCAGGCGACAAACTGGACTTAATGCCCGATGTTATATTATTTCCTGAAAAAGGATACTCGTTTACAGGCGATATTAAAGAGTCTGATACTTTATTTGTAGAAGTTACAGAGGGTGAAGATTTTCATATTGGTATGCACAGTAGCGATGGCATACTTTTAATAAAACAGAATGACATCGTTAACAAGCCTGAAAATGTTAATGTATCTATTGCAGATATTGCTCCTACCGTACTTTCGTATTTTGATCTGCCTGTTCCAGATTATACTCAGGGAAAAGCGATGGACAGGATATTGG
>CAZAYB010000057.1:970-13477 GCA_964489215.1 uncultured Pirellulales bacterium | reverse complement strand
CCTTTGGAAAGGATGTCACATCGCATTCCCCTCCAACTTCTGATACATAACAATATGTTAATTGAAGCTGCATCAGGTCTTGGCATTATAGTTTATGATATATCAGATCCTACACGACCCCGCAGGATATATCATGGAGGGGATGGCAGATATATTAGTACCATTGGTTTTTGGAATGGAATTTTTTACGGCGGCAATCCTCACCATACGGTTGGAGGATATTTGAACTTCTTTAACCTGCGAAGATACTCATTGTGAAGCGTCAACTTTCGACATAAAAACGGGTAATTGTTGCTATAATCAAAATGCTTAACCAGTTATTTGACACATGATTGTCAGTTGAATTTTACATTGCAAAATACTAACATAATTTGTTGAAATTTCAAACAGTAAATGGTATACTTTTATTATGATTACAATGAGCTATGTATAATTATACTTTCCACTTTGACATCACCATTAGAGCTGAGAATGAAATTATTGCCCTCTTTGCTGCTTTTGTGTGATAGTGCAGGAAAAGGCGATATAAATTGCCAATTACTCTCGTGTATTAGATTTTTCAGACTTTTACACTTAAAAGTTATTTGAGTTGATCGTAAATCCAGTTTTTAATTATATCAGGTTTCCGGTAAAAGTAAATCTGGCCTGTATTATATTTTATGCATTTATTAAAAAATTCCTGCACTTGCTGTTTTAACTCATCTTTTATTTTCTTGTTTGGTATTTGGCGCACTTTTTGAACTTTTTGGAATATCTCATAACACTCGATGCCGAGCATCATATGTTCTATTCTTGTTCGACGAGCAGAGTCATTTTTGACAAGATCGTGAGCTTGTTTTAACAGTATTTTACTTTTGTAAACAACATCATCTGTAAGCAAAGGTATATAAGGATAAGGCCATTGCGGACGTTCATCAGCTTCAGTTAAAACTACATAATCCTGCCCAGGCCAGCAGGAACCGTGAAGGTTTCGATTTTTCGCCTGGTCATGCAAAAGCCGGATATATTCCTTAACAACACCGGCAGCTCTTCCATAGTAACCCCATAAAAAATCATCAATGATAATTTCGGAATCGGCATCTGAGTTCCAAAGTAGTTTAGCAATAAGATAGGCCTTGAGCTCATCCATAAAACCGTACCTGCCAACATGGTTGCCCTCTACTAAAATCCCTTTGATTGCGTTATCCTTATACATTTTTATACTTGCCGGTATCTGATGCAAATCAGGCAACGGGCAGAGGAGATAAAAGTACAAAGTGGAATAATGCCAAATATAAAGGTCATCGGTGATTGCGGACCATTGTTTTAAATTTTCCATAAAAGCCAGATTATAAGGGTAATCACAATTGTCATATCGATGATACTGACAGACACTTATAGGACAAAGCTGTATTCTTACGTTTTCAGCAGGTCTGGTTATCTCAGGCGGCTTTTCTGTATGCTGATAGGCAAGTGTCATAATCAGCACCTCGGGATGTTTTTCTTTGACTTTTTTGGCGACCTTATTGACAAACCTAAGCAGTTTTCCAGAAGGACTGCCCTCTTGCCGGTCAACTGCTAAACATTTTTTACATTGACAGCTTCCATGATAATCATTTTGCGAAACAGAAATAAGCTTTATTCCCGGATCCTGAGCCTTTAGACGAAATATTTCATTAACAGTAATATCGACTATATCAGGATTTGTAAGGCACAATTGACTGAAGGTTGATGTACAGGGCTCCCGTTCACCATCAATTAAAGCGTAATATTCAGGGTGATCATCAAAATATTTGTCAGGCGGAACCAACATATAAAAAGTATGACAGTAACGAGGAGCACATTCAAATTTGCCTCCATGTTTTTCCTTGAGTCGAGCGAAACTGCCGTTTGTTTTATTTCGAGCGGCCCAGTCGCCGTCCCATGCATCTGTATATTCCGGCTCCCTGTACTCAAAATCAGGCTTTTGCTGAATATCAATTTTCTCAAAAGAAATTTTACCCATTTGCGGAATATAACTGCAATCTGAAGAGTACCAACGACAGCCGAGAACATCTTCAAGAAAAGTGTACACACCGTAGAGTGTACCCCTTAACCTGCCGCCTGCAATAACAAGGTCATCACCTACGGTTTTGATCACAAAACCATCGTCGCCGAGATAATCATAATCTATTTTAAGATCATAGCTGTCAAGTAAGTTACTTTTACCGAGAATGATGAGCTTGTCATCTTTTTTTGCTTCCTGAACAATCTTTAGTTTTACATCACTTATTTTCTCAATAAATTTTTGCAGTTCCTCTGCTGCATATTTTTCTGATATACTTGCTGATTTATTCAGATAAATAGTATAATCAGAGCTGTCTTTTTGCACTATATTTATAGAGAAGGAGCTTGCAGTTGTTGCTAATAAAATAATAATTATGCTAAATTTCTTCATTTACTGGCCTTTCAAACCTCTAATAGTATAAAAATTAAATTCCAGATAATCCAACTGATCAGTAATTAGAGTCTGGTTATTGAGCTGATTTGTTAATTCTTCTTTTAGAATTCCCATGTTATCATATTTTTTTATTTCATAGCTTTTATACCCATCGAGCCATTTGTCAATTTTAATATTAACCGCTGCAAATCCGTCGCTTATTTTTTTATCGTTTAATACAATTACAAATAACTCATCTTCGAGGAGATAACCACGGGTAAATAATTCGTTTTTCCTTGTAATAAAAGAGTTGCCAAGATACAGACCGTCGGTAAAAAACTTCAAAAATTGATTTCTAATTCTGTTGGCGTGATGCAAGGCCACTGACAAGTCAGGGTATTCTTTTATATATGCAGAACCGTTTAAGCTGTCCGGTTTTTTGGGCATTATATTGAGAAAATAGTTATCAGCAAAACCTTTCTTTACAATCAGGGGCGATCTTTCAATATTGATATTAAGGCGTGTATTTTTGGTAACATTTAACATTGGGCCGGCATCAATATAATTATAATTCATCCAATTCCAGGTATAGTCAAGCACTTTAGTGTCCATACCAAAATGACTGCTTTCACCGGCAAAACTTGCGTTAGGATTTTTTTTGTCAGCATATTTTTTTATGTCACTTACAATCTCTATTAAGGGAGTGATATCATCTTCGTGTTTTGGACCCGCAAAAACATCCCACATAAAAGAGGTAACTCCTTTATCTATCCAGTTTTTGAGGTTTTCCCTGACTTTTTTTTGCCAGAGAGGATGCGAAGGGCTTATATTGCGACCGGAAATAATATTGCAATAATAAGGCCTCATTGGAGGAATAAATTCTGAATGATAGGTCCAGTTTGCGGTGCCTGGCTCAAAGCCAAACAGTTCAGCGTACTTGTTTAGCTGAATCTGGATAGTAATAAATGCACAGACATTGACGCCGTAATCATCAGATTTTTTGACGGCACGTATAAATTCTTCTTCTGTTCCAAGAACAGGCCTGGTTTCAATTGGAAATTCGAAATAATTAAAAACGGTCCAGGGAACCATTTCATGCAGCCCGTGTTCCGAAGCCTCTTTAGCAACGGAAGGTATGTCATTATAGCTGAAAATAACATTATCAGATTTCTCATAAACCTCAGAGGTCCAAATAGTTCTAAAACCCAGGCCATTTTTTACCTGCTCAGGTAATTGTCGCGGAGGCGACATCGTATTGAAATATTTCCTGAAAGGTTCGATTCCTCTGGTCCAGCCGTCTCTGTGAGGGGTTAACCAGAATTCATTACTTTCCCAAATTTCACCCGGCTCAATAGTTTGGCGGTGCTCCCAAATAAGGCGCATTGACATGGGGTCTGATTCCGTTCTTTGGGAATACAAATACACTTTTTTTTCCTGCCGCCAGTTTTTATGAAAAATACTTAGTCCGCCGTCGAGGCTTCCAAAGTCGAGCCAGCCAAGCGAATCGGGTGAATAATAACCGCCGCTAAATGAATAGTTCACCCACCCAATAGCATTGGGGTACCAGCCTTTTGTATTAAGATAAAATTCGGTGTCTTCAGGCTGAGGAAAACCGTCCTGCACTGCTCTGTTTTCCCTATACATTTTAAAAGGGGTATAGACATTTCTTCCAAGCCGAAGCTGGGTATCCTCAATTCCGCTAAAGGGCCTAAAACCATATAAATCAGGAAAAATTATTTGCGGGATTGGGTTGCTGGAATTATTTTCTATTTTACATTTAAAAATAACTGACCTGCCGTCGTTGGCCGGTGTTATCACTACCGCAGCCTTTACATTGCCTTCATTTAGATTTATATTGCGTGAGGGACCAAGCGAATCCCAAATTATTGATATAGACTGACCTTCCTTGTGAATATATGCTTTGCTGTATCTGGTAGATAATCTTAATGGAGGAAAATCCGTTACGGGATAAGCGATATCTAATAACCCCCCATCTTTTTCGTTAAGAAACGAGCCTATATTTCCATAACTTAGCTCAATTATATTACCGGTTCGTTGATTTAAACCTATTTTAAGACCGTTAATTGTAATTGGATATACTTGAGATCTATCACTCTTACAGCTCTGGGCAGCACATAGATTAAACACTAAAATAATTAGAACAGCAAACAGTAATATATTTTTTTTCATCTTTTAAACTCCTGTCTTAGCCTGTTTTATTTAAAGACTTTCTGTCAGCTTCCTTTAATATCTCATTTATATCGTTTATTTGATTATTATCAAGATCACTTTGGTTTTGAGCATTGCTCAATATTTCTATGGTTTTTTCTTTGGCATAATCTACCATTTCTTTAGGATCGGCTTTCCAGGCATTTGCATATCTTCTATCAGCGAATTGCGGATACCACTGCTGAGATCGGAAGTGCTGAAAAGTATGTTCGTGCTCCATAAATCTGGCACCGGTGGGAATAACATCAATATTAATTTCTTCACAGAGTTTATCTTCACCTGCACAATCAAGCCCTTTTAAAATACGATTCAGATAACCGGTAATCTCTAAATCCAGAAGTATTTGTATGAAGCTTGCAAGGTCGCCGGACATTAAAGTTCCAACGGAATTGAAGGCTCTGCCGCCGCAGAACATATGCCACATTGAGCCAAAAGTTTTTTCCATAACAGACTGAACGCCTGGAACCTTCGCAGATGTGCGAGGCGCAAAAGCACCAAAATACGTTGCCCCACCAAAAACAAAGGTGCGCATTTGATTTGCTCCTATCCTCAAAACGTCCGTATAAGGATCAGCTTCAATGTGGGCTCCTATACGTAAATCAAAATTTAAGGGGCTTGAACAATATCCTACAAGATAATCGTCAAGCGCGAGGCTAAGAATATTTGCGGCCAAAACTTCTGCGGTCACCAAAGCAAGACAACCAGGAGCCGTAATAGGAGTGGCAGCACCGGCAACGGGCATCATGGTAAAACCAGCTTTGTGACCGAGCAGTTTTCTTGAGAGCATACCCGCTTCAATAGACTCTCTACCCATTATAAATGGAGTGTTAATCCAGAATTTATGGTGTATAAGATGCCAGTTCTCTCTTACTTTTTCATCTGAACCAAGGCATACTTTCAAAATATCATACATCTTTTCAACAGCAAGCGGTGAATAGGGTGATACACGCGTCGGCTTGCTATGATTTTGACAAATAACGGCAAAAGCATGTATCTCTCGAGTTGTCATCGGCTTATCAGTCGGCAAAAATGTCGGATTCAGCCAGCCGACTTCTCCATTAAAATGATCAATAAACCTTGCAAGGTCACAAAGGTCCTTTGATGTACAATTCCGTATAGCACCGTCATTATGGTCAACAATCAATGCCCCTTGTCCGGAAACATGCGGTTTAATCATATCGGGCAACTCAGGTTCAGGTTCATCTTCTGACCTCTTTTTTTGATGCTCTATTCTTTCAAGCAGTTTATTTATTACCCGGTCTGGAAAATAAATTTTTTTATTATCAACTTTGCAACCAAATTCTGAAACAAGCTGATTAAATTCTTCGGTACCATCAGCTGTTAAAGGTACTTCTTTCAGGATTTTGAGAGCAGAATCAAATATTTCTCGCATCTCATGGCAGTCAAGCACCTGAGGTACTTTAACTTTTAATTTCATTTTCTTGAACCTTTCATTTAGAATTTATAATTTAAACAACACTTATCTAAAGTAATTTTCGTACCTGTTCAAAATAAATAGCCGTTAGATATGTCTAATGGTAGTTAAAAGCAAATTCAAAAATGATTTGAAAAAGCATATTTATTCGTTCTTGAACTTGTGCAATTTAATTGTTTCACCGGAAACATATGTATTGGGATGTCTTTCTGAAAGATCGAGATTCCAATCTAAAAGATTTCCCAGACAAGGTTCGACATCCCAGCCAGTAACATATAAATGCAGACCAATACATTTTTTTTCTTCTTCGAAATGTGAATTGCCCATCCATATCTTTAAGGTTTTGTTAAAGGGCATTTTTTGATTACAAGCCAAAGCAAGATCATTTGGACCGTTATAATATGGCAGGTAATATGACATATTGGCTCCTGCAGCTCCAATCAAACCCATATTCTGGATGCAATCTCCATTATGCGCAACTACCAGAGGATAATCATCTATCTGATAACCAAACCAAACGCCAAAATAATCCGTCCTAAATGCCAATGAATCCATGGTACCTTTTCCTTTAAAACTTCCAACAAGACATTTTTGAGTCTTGTCTGCTATCGGATCGCCCGTATTAGGGGGAACAATCAATTCACCAAAATGATAGAAACATGTAGAAATAGGTACCTTGTCTTTATTTTTCAGCATTATATTTAATCCTTATACCAGCGATTTAAGGTATATAACTTCTTTACAGACTTGCTTGAAACCATGCTTTTCATACATCTTCCTGGCCGGTTTCTGATGCTCAAAGGTGCCGACTTTGGCAACTTGCATGCCCGCTTTTTTCATTGAGTTAAGAACCTCTTTGTGCATTAAAGAACCGATTCCTTTGCCTCCATATTCCGGATCTACCGCATTGTCAGCCACGGTTCCAATCAAACTATTATTGTCAATTATATACTTCGCATATCCCGCAGCGAGGCCGTTAACTTCAGCAATGATAACTTGATCGGGGTTGGATTTTGCAAAATTCAGCAGAGGCTCAATTTTATAATGCCACCAATCTTTTCCACCCCGCTTGCCGTATTTATCTTCAATAATTTTCCACAGGGTAACTTCTGGCCATGCTGATTTAGTTATTTCAGCGATTCTACGGTCATCGGCTGCTTTGTATCTTCTAATTTTTATTTCCATAATTATAACTTTTCTTTATCCATAGTTTCGTACATGGCAAAAATATTATGCAATGGTATGTCAGAAGTAAAATTTTGATCAGGGCTGAAGATGTAGCCTGAACCGGGTTTCATTATTTCACATACTTCTTTTACATGCTTAGCAACACCTCCCTGTGACGCAAAAGGTAAAATTTCCTGCATACTTATACCGCCATGAAAACAAATTCTTTTGCCAAATTGCCTTTTAAGTTTTTCAGGCTCCATACCTCGAGCGGCATACTGTATTGGATCGACAGCCTGCACACCTGAATCTATCAAATCATCAATTACTTCACTTATCGCACCGCATGAATGGTACATGCTTTTCAAACCGTATTGCCTGGCCTGTGTTACCAGTCTTTTTATGTTTCCCTTGAAAAACTGCTTAAACATATCTTTACTGAATAGCAGGCCTCTTTGACTGCCGAAATCGTTGCCGTGATAGCTGATATCCAACAAACCGTCACATGTCTCAAAAATCCTTCGATCGACTTCCATAAAGAAATCAGTAACTTTACGTATCACCTCTGCAACGATTTCCGGCTTCATTGCCAAAGCCATCATGAAATTATCCATTCCCATTAAACGATAGGATTCTCCGAAAATACTGCCCCAACTGCTGCCGTAAACGGCCCTGCCTGTTTTGCGAGCATCTGATGCGGCCTTTTTAAAAGCGTCATAGTCTGCCCAATCGGGATCAGGCCAGTCAAAATTTAAAACATCATCAACACTTTCAGCATTTTCAAGCGGATGGACCGCAACATTAGTTGTAATACCTTTGGTTTCATATTTCATCCCCCAAATATTACGCCCGTCTTTATAAGGCGATTTGTATGTAACAGCAACCCGCTGCATATCAACATTAAAGTAGTCATAAATTTCGGTAAATTTCCTGGTTCTAAAATGGGAAAATAGATTTTCCCATACATCCGCCTCGGCATGAAAATCCCGTGGAAGCCGATCGACTTCTTTATGATCTATTGCTCTTATTACTCGTTCTTTTGAAGATAAAATACTCAATTTAAATTCCTATCCATTCCGGTATTTCAAATTTAGGATTGTGCTTAATAAACTCCTTAGTTGCATCCGACGCGGACGAAAACTTTACAGACATCTTCTTGTCAATATAGTTTTCCTGAATATAAATAAAGAAGTTGTTCATGTTTTCAAGTACTTTTTTTTCTGCCGGCTTCCATGGCTTCTTGGTTACATCCGCATCGTAGATTTCTCTTTTTTGATGATTTAAAAATGAACAGATAGCGACTTTTTCATCTTTCACCTTTTTATACCATTCATCAAATGCCTGAATTAACCTCTTATATGGCTGCTGAAAATCAAATCTAAGATTTGTACCCGGTAAAACAGTATTAGGCACTTCCAGAACCGGCCAACTATATTTAGAAAACTTTTTACGAACTTCAATCAAATCCGGCCAAAAAGCAATACACGGCAACTCATCAATGTCGGGGTCGAGCCTGATATTTTTATTTAAGAAACCTTTCTGCATACTCCAGTCCGACAATATCCCCTCATGATATAACGAAAAGAAAAGCCTTGAATCATTTACATCATAGTTACTGTCTCGATAACAGAAACATTCTTTGCCGGTTATTTTTTCTAAAATATCAACAGCTTTTCTTATAAAAAAGCGTTGCGTCCACGGCTTATCAGGGTTTCCAACAGGGTAATTTCGCAACCCGTCATCGAAGGGATCATTTTCACAATCATAGTAAGGCTCATTTCCCTGACACCACCAATATGCCCAGGCTGGGTGTAAATGCACCTGTGCGTCATGCCCTCTGGAAACCATTTGGCGGATAACTGATTCGGGCGATGTCTTTTCTTTATACCAGTAACCTATTTCACCAACATTAATCATAAATGTAGCTGGTATATTGTATTTTTCGCAGGTTTCCATGATGATGCCAGATGCATCTACCCAATCCCTTTGATAACAAGCCTGCTTCTTAAAAAGCTTATGGCAAGGAGATTCTGTATCCCATGTTGTAACAATATGAATCATTTTAATTAGCCTGATACATATCTTTTGGTGTTTTTACAGCATAATCTTCTTCGAAAGCTTTGCCGTCAAAACCAGGATCATTTTCCGGTATATCGGCGATTTTAACTTCCCCGCCGCCTTGCTGTCTTGAGATTCTGCCGGCCAGCATAATTTTGATCGAATCTGTCAGTTCTTCAACAGATGCCAGGTTGTTTTCTCCCTTTTCAATAAAATCACAAATCTTATCCAGCAAAGCGCCATAAAGTTTATTAATGTCAATTCTAAACTGATATGTGCTTTTGGTGGTTGTTATTACAAACTCGTGCGGCTGCCAGACCCCTTGAGAAGAGTTATAAGTTGCAGTAATGTCATTTTCAAATTTTGCATAATATGTATCGCAGATTTTTTCATCACGGGTAGTTCGTCCCACAAATGTATTTGACACAGGCTTTTCCTTAATAATCGGACCCATAGCCGCTAATACATGGATAGCATAGTTAAATTCGTCAACGCCGGTAGTACCGAAAACGTTTAATATTTTACCGATCTCTTCTTCATCTTTTTTCGCAAAATCCAGAACTTCCTCGCAATAACGCAAAGATGAACTTCCTAGAATAACAGCACCTTCGGAGGCAAGTTTTTCAAGTTTCTCACAATCTGCCAAACTACCGACAACTGGTTTGTCTATGAAAACCGGCTTGCCGGCTTTGATGAAAGGCATTGCCTGGTCAATATGATCGTCCCAATTACAGCTTTGAATGAAACCAATGTCTACAGAATCGGCAAGTTCTTCGATACTTTCGCATTTCTTTTCTAAGCCGTGTTTTTTAATAAAAGCATCAATTTCGGCCTGTCCCCTGATTCCGTCATTATAAACTGCGGTATATCTTGCCCGGTTGCCTTTTTGAAGATAATACGAAAAAGCCAGAGGATGTGAGACATCAATGTTTACTACTCCAATTTTAATCACTTTAAACTCTCCTTATATTAAAATACGTAATCTTTTTTATTTATCTTAATAACACAGTTCTTTTCTATCGACTCATGAACCTTGTAGCTTATAACAGCTGCTTTGGCCGCTTGTATGATACCGTTTGGGCTTGGAGTATCATTTAGTATAGAATCTCCAAATTGGTCAATCTCAATCGACCAGCCTTTATCCTGAACATCAAGAGCGAAATGCGTCTTATCTTCGCCGTTAAAACCATAACAAGTCATTTCCTTAAAGTCTTCTATATGAATGACTTTGCCATCACAATAGATTTCGGTGGCCTCTTTAGGGAAAGTCGGACATCCGGCACTTGAGACAAGCGTAGTTCCTACAGAACCATCCGCAAAAGTTAATGTTACAATACCGCTGTCGGCAATTCCAACTTTTTCCTTATCCAGGAAAATCCCGCCTGAAGCATAAACACTTACCGGCTCTTCAGCTATCAATTCACAAAGCATATCAAAAATGTGGCAGCCTTCTCCTACAAATCTTCCGCCGCCTATTTTGGGATCATGCATCCAGTGATCAGCTGAAAACGGCGCCTGTATTCTGTGGTAAATTAACTTCCTGGCCGAAAGACTCTGCAGCTTTAATTTTGCTTTCGTAGCAAGCGGAGCCATTCCTCTGTTATAACCCACAGTGTATTTAACTTTGTTTTTTTCAACCGCTTTATAGATATTTTTACATTCTTTTGAACTCAAAGCCATAGGCTTTTCACAGAGAATATTTTTACCGGCATTAGCGGCGCGAATAGTTAAATCTGCATGACTGTCATGCCTTGTGGTTATTATTACTGTGTTAATGTTGTCATCATTGAAAACTTCATCTGCTTTTGTGGAAAAATATTCCGCATTCGTCTGATCAGCTGTTTCTTTCGCAATTTCCTGGTCAATATCCATTACAGCACAAATATGAAACTTAGGGTTCTCCTGTAGAATCGGAATATGAATTGCTTTGGCGAAAGCTCCACATCCAATTATTCCAATATTAATCTTGTCCATCTTTCTTAAATTCCTTTCTGGTAAAAATTAAAAATTACTGTCAAATTCCACAACCTGTTTTCTTTCTAAAGAATCAAGCAGCGTCATAGCAAGTTTAGTATTTAAAGCTCCTTGTAAACCGTTACAATTTTCTGGCTCGGCATTGTTCATATAAGAATTGGCAAAACTTTCCAGTGAATTTTTCCAACCTTTATCCGGTATAAAAGCATGAATATCTTCATCCTGCCTGGAATATTTAGTAACGTCAAAACCAAATGGCGTCGGCCTTTTAACATCCTCAATAATAATACCATATTTATCGTGTATTGGTTTTGCGTCTTTTTCTTCTTTAATTTGCTGCACCTTATAGGCTTCATAAAAATCAAAACCAAAGCGTCTTATTTCCTCGGCGTGTTCATTTCGGTATGGTGCGAATATTTTGTCGTACCGGCCTTTGAATCCTCTAATTCTCATATCCACAAAGTCACTGACAGATATGGCGGCATAGCTTCCAAAAAGTTCCATATACTCTTTCCAGTAACAATAGGACCCCATCGAACCGCACATAAAAGTAACCTGTGAGCCGTCACTAAAATCAAAAATACAGCAATTATTTGAATATCTGTTTCCTGTCATAAAAACTCTATCAGGCCATTGCTCGAAAAACCAATAAATCAGATCAAGTATATGGCAGCCTTCGTAATGAATATGGGCCTGGTCGGCGTAATAGTTTCCGGGCTCTTCCTTCAACGGATTAGGATACATTAAACGATAATTCAAATACCACGGCTTTTTAATATTTTTCATCAGGCTCTTTGCCTGAGCATAAGCCGGGGCAAATCTGCGGTTAAACCCTATAGCAAGCTTACCTTCATTATTCTGCTCAGCCTGAACCACAGCCTTTGCTTCCTCATCAGTCTGTGCCATAGGCTTTTCACAAAACACCCATTTACCCGCTTCAAGGCTTTCCATTATCAATGAAGCGTGCATATCCTGCTTGGTCCCAATAACAACAATATCAATATCAGAGTCTCGCAAAAGTTTTTTATATTCGGTAGTCGTATAACCAACTGACATCCTTGACGAATGCTTTTTCAAAACTTCTTCATTAATATCAGCAATTGCCGCAATATTAATAAAATCACAGTCACGAGCAGTTAGCAAATGATGAGCACTTACAAAACTTCCTGCGCCTATAAAACCAAGATTTACATTTTTCATAAAAAGACTCTTTCCACTTTATAATTCAAAATCATAAGCTTTACTA
>CAZAYB010000057.1:0-960 GCA_964489215.1 uncultured Pirellulales bacterium | reverse complement strand
CTTTACTAAATATTAAATTCTATCAATAATCCCATTGCGAATAAGATCCGCCGGAAATCTCTTCTAAACTATAAAGAGCAAGATTTTCAGGTTCTAATTGTACGTCTATAAAGCCATCTTCCAAAATAACATCCTTGCCGCTGAGAATCTCTTTTACTTTATATTGACCTTTCGACCCAATAGAAAGCTTTGCAACATTTTTATTCTCAGGAGAAGCATTGAATACTGCTAAAAGCATCGAACCATCTACTTTTTTATAAGCTGAACACTTTATGAAATCTGTCTGACCTTTAATTTTGTCTCCATTCTTCCAGTAAGACAAAAATTCAGTATCTCGGATATCAAATTCCATAACTTTGTTCATTATATTTGAAATTTCTTCTCTGTTACACCATGAATATGAACCCCATAGATTAGTATTATGCAAAAGCACAAGACCTCCGACCTGAACACCTGTGCCCTTCTTATACCGGCCTTCGCCCCTGAAGTTAGGTAGCAGCATCGGCCTGATGCCGAAATTAGTCCCTATATATTTCGTCCTGAATTCATCCAGAGTAATAGCCGCCATGTAGCTGCCCTTTGCGGTGAGCTTGCTGTTGTATTCTTCACCAGCCATATATGCATCACAAAAACTGATAATAGGTATTACCATCGGTGATGATGAATGTGCGATCATCAATGATGGAACACCTTTTTCTTTGGCATTTTCCTTTAGCATTGTATATGTGCGTTTGTAAAGTTCACGCGTGCCGAAGATTGAGTACAGCGGCCTTTCCTCGCCGTCTCTTATATAACCAAAACCTTTATCGATATTAATACAGGTATTGGGCCAGCTGAAATCATGATACAAACCATCAAGGTTCATTTCCTTTACAAATTTATGGTTCGACCATGTGATAAAATCTATCCAGCTGTCAATCGGCAGACAGGCTCCAAGCGGATAATTGAACACGCCAACAT
>CAZAYB010000056.1:0-13534 GCA_964489215.1 uncultured Pirellulales bacterium | reverse complement strand
AGCCTATTATTTGAGTCAAAGACTGTCTGTAATCACGCTAAAAGCAAATTAAAGACCTTATCAACTCATCATTTTCAGGATTATCAAAAAACTTGACTATAAACCTGGCTCATCTCGTCCGTTACCGGTCCAGAGCCTGTTATTGCCCGGCCCGCCTGTTTCTGTATTGGATTTTTCAAATGGACGGTCAGTAACCGGATCAATTTCATATCCCATCTGCTCATAATCCATTGACTCAGCATGACCATCGGCAAATGCAATATTAGCTTTTCCAAGATGCCGGGCATCTGCGGGAGAATACTTCTGAGCTCCCCCGATTGGTACTATCTTTTTGCTTTTAGGACCAAAATTTCTCGCGTTTTTGCTGTACGCCATTTTAGGAGGATCCATAGTATATGCATGTTGACCGTGAGGTATGCCCGCACCTCGACTGTCACCAATCAGAATCGTTTCCAGTGGCCGGCGAATACGTGTCATCTTATTAGGAAAATTACTGTAACGGGTTCCGCTGGGATCCGGACGAGTATTGCTTATATACTGATAATTGAAACCATAGGCTCCATTGCGTATGTTTCTCGCATAATCCTTATTCTTAAAAGATGGACAAATAAAGTAATCATTATCCATCTCAAGTGCAGAATTAAACTCCGCCTCTGTATCATACTTATTAGGATTAATAACAGGACCTACTCCGTGATCAAGAAACCAGATCCAGCGTGGACGGTAACGAATATATTCACCAACTTTTATTCCCTGGTTAGCCTGACGATAACGGTCAGGAGGAAAATAGCCGTCGTTTTCATTAACATAAAACTGCATAGCTATAGAAAGCCTGCGAACGTTAGACATGCACACAACCTTACGGGCCAAAGACTTTGCCCTGTTTAGAGAAGGCAAAAGAATTGCCATCAACAACCCCATAATCGCAATAACTACAAGTAATTCAATTAGTGTAAAACCGCGTTTGTTCGTAAATATGTGCTTCATCTCAAAAATTTCCTTTTCTAATTAATCTTAAAAAAAATTGATAACTGATTAAATTTAATGTGACATTTCCGGCTTGCGAACCCTGCCTTCATCTATAAAAATTGTTCGAAAATCATAATTGTCAATTATAGAGTCATGCGTAACCATAAGAACTGCGGCCCCTTGCTGTGATATATCATACAGATGATCAACAACTATACGGGCGTTTTGATTATCAAGATTACCCGTAGGCTCATCAGCAAGAATAAGCTTCGGATCATTAATCAACGCACGTGCAAGAGCGGTTCTTTGCTGCTGACCGGTACTCAATTCGTCAGGCTTGTGTTTCAAACGGTCAAGAAGATCAAAACGCCTGAGAAGTTTTTCCGCCTTTTCAAAAATTTCCGATTTAGCTGAATCTGCCCTTGCAGAAACAATTACATTTTCAAACACTGACAAATAAGGGATTAGATTAAACTGCTGGAATACAAACCCAAGTGATTCGCCACGAAGCTGTGCTCTTTTTTCAGGACCAAGCTCATAAGGATCAACCTCATCAACAAAAACACTGCCGCAGGTAGGTTTCATCATTGCACCTGCAATCAATAAAAGAGTGGTCTTACCGCATCCGCTGGGACCCTGAATCGCTGCAATCTCACCTGCATTCAACTCAAGGTCAACATCCAATAGAGCATTTACCGTTTCTACCGATCCTGTAAAAGACTTGCTAACCTTCTTCATTTTCAGCATCATGCCGCCTCCTTTCTTATAATCGCTGCCGGATCATTACGGCAAGCTGTCAAAGCTGGAATAAAGCTCGAGAAAAATATCAAAAAAGGCATCACAACAAAAACTGAAAGAATAAGATCTTTTCCGAAAAGATCAAATATTGACATACTCTCAAACGCAGAAACATTGTCCATCTGGTATGAAAAGACTACACCGGCTGCAAGACCCAGAACAAGACCTGAAAGAATACCTGCAAAAGATATAAAAAGTGCCTTAATCAAAAAAAGCTTCAAAACTGAACCAGAAGAAAAACCCAATGCCTGAAGAATGCCGATTTCCCCTGTACGCTGACGCACATTTGACATAAATAAAAATCCAAGCCACACACAACAGGAAACCAAAACAACTCCAATCATAATCGATGCGAAAAGTTCTTTCTCTGAACGAATCCTGGCTCTATGAACTCGCTCTTTTTCCAATGCCTCCCTTGCTTTCTCAGCTACAGACATACGAGCCTCTGCACGGGCAAGCCTGCGCTCTGTTCCTAATTCTATAACACGTGTATCAGGAAGTACCGATGCGATATCGTTTCGTACCTGGGAAAAATCAGGACCCTTGCACAAACACTGCAACGCCACGATAGAATTAATCTTGTCTTTTTTGTTTAGCAGTTCCTGGGCAGACTTAAGAGGAATCCAGGCCGTAATATCATCTTCATTGCCCCGCTCCTCATGACACCGGTGAACTGTAAACACCCTGCCAAAAAGCTCAGTAATATCACCCTCTTTAAGATTCAGACTTCGGCTCAGTTCAGAACCCAGAACAATTGTACCATCTGGAACAGGCTGAACAATAGGATCCTTCCTGCTTTTATGCAAATTCGGAACCTCCCCACGTGTACCAATCAAAACAATTCGACGATCCTTTTCTGGCCATTTTATCTTCTCTCGAAGTGTCGGCAAAAAGTGCCTGACAGTTATAACTCCGGAATCTGCAAGCTTATCCACATAGCTTTCCGGCATATAAGCCTCTTTACCTCCGTCCATATACCAGTTCCCAACATCCTGACCCTTCGGAAGAATAACGAGATTCAGACCAAGCTTTAACATTGCAACACGCATCTCGTCCTTAAGCTTATCCATCATCGCATGAGTCTCTTCTTCTTTTTGAGCAAGTATCTCACCTGTACTGATATCGTGTAACTCCAAAAGAGTAATCGAACCGGTCAACGTCGCCGACGCGATCATCACAGAACAAATACCCATAATAAAATTTACTTTTCTATGAAAAGCTTCCTTAAATACCTGCTTAAAAAAATTCATAAAAACTCCCTGAAAAAATTAAGGCTTTAACTGCAGACAACTCAATATTTAGCCCTGAAATTAAAATCTAAAGAAAAAGATATGACGCAAACCTATTAACCAAAAGAAACAACATGAACAACACCATCAGATGTTTTAATAAAACCTTTTTGCCCCTTTTTAATAAATCGACTGCATGAATTTATACCCTCAAGCTCCCATAGCTTACCGCCCCCCTCTGGCGACAGACCTACCAGCCTCCCCTCATGGTTCTGGTCCACAAAAACAAGAACTTCATCAAAACACTCAACGGGACTGCAGCCTTTAGCTTTGTAATGCCACACTGGACAACCAGTCCGCCTGTTAAGAGAATAAACATACTGACATCGAAGCAGAAGTTGTTCTTTATACTTGGAAATCTGCGTAACACGCGGAGCCTGCTTATCCCACCGAATCTGCCAAGACCCGCAATCAAGACCCATCACCCTGCTCGAACCATCCTTAAGATTCAAAGAAACATAACAATCAGAATCGGCTATCTCAAGAAGCGGAACCGACGAACTGCACGTATCACAGTCGTAAGACAAAATTTCACTGACCTCACCTGATTCAATATCTGCTGAATACAAACTCTTATTACCCGAAACAATCAGCCTTTCACCATAAACACCGCACTTGGAAAGAACATGTTCCCCATCAATTTCCTTTTCCCAGATCAATCTGCCGCTGTCTTTGTTAAGCATATATATGCTCCCACCAAATACCCAGCAAAGATGCTCACTGTCCACAACCAATGGAGCTGAATATTGAATATGATTGTTTTCAAAAGTAACATGTCTCCATTTAAATTTCACGCTTGCCAAATCAAGCGCAGCAAGACCAGGACTTCCTGACGAATCACAGACAACACAAAAAACATTAGAACCATCCGTCGAAAAACAGCCGAGACAATCGTCACAGCTTTCCCATTCGATAGTTTTATTACGGGTATTTATACAGGCCGCAACGTTTGAGTCTTTATCCCGAAAAACTGTTATAAGCCTGTCCTCACCAATTATTTCCAAATTGTCACGGACCGAAAAAAAACTGGTATCTGATGACTGCCAATCGCCTGAAGTATCAAAAAAAGGCTGAACCGAATTAGGAACTGACGCATAAGCCTCTCTTGAAATATTCAGAAGGTTTCCCATATAATTAATTGACAAAAATGCAATTCCTATACAGGCCGCTGCTGAAATTGCCTTTCCAAATCTTCTCAGATTATAAAACACTGCTCTTTTAACCGATTCTCTGCGAATTGGGACCTCGCATTTGTCCATGATCTTATCTGCCAGTAATGAATTCCCCGTACCGAAGGAATATGCCTCAAAAAGATTTTCAGATATACTGCAATATTCTGATTCCAAAATTCGGCATTTCACACACACTTCCAAATGTTTTTGAACAACATTAGCCTCAACAGGGTCAAGGCCGCCCAAAACATAAAGCTCAAGCAGATTTTGCACTTCTTTACAGGTCATAATTAAACTTTTCTAAAAAACTATCCGTAGCTCTAATATATTAAAAAAAGGTGAGCCCGTTGAAACACTGGTCAGATCAACAACAGGCCCACGCGGCTGACATTAACTAAACACTTCAATAATAAGTACGGACAAAACTCGTAATCAGGGACATGTTTTAAAAAATTAACTCAGTTTTTTTAAATGCCCCCCAGCCAGTAATCCCCAGGAAATATGCCCAGTTATCAGTGTTTGCCTTATATCAAACCGCAAGGCTCGCCGTTTGATCGGAACTTTGCAATTGCTGCCGAAGCGAGGACAATCCGCGCTGTGCCCTTTTTTTGGCAGCTTCCTCGGAAATATCAAGTGTACTGGCAATATCCAAAAAAGACATCGAATGAACTATACGCAGAACAAGAACAGAACGATATTTTTCTTCCAGTTTTTTCATGAAAAACTCAAAATCCATATCATTTCTATCTGAATGATAGAACCGATGAAAAACAGCACTTTCTTTCAATATCTCCTTACCTTTTATATCCTTGCGAAGCATGTCAAGACAGATGTTTCGCAAAATCCTGAAAAACCACCCGGAAAATGATTTTGAAGGATCAAACTTCTGGTAATTACGAACAATCTGATAAAAAGCTTCCTGCACCGCCTCTTCTGCCAGGGACCTCTTTTTCAACAAAGACTGTGCCACAGACATAGCAGACGGAGTAAACTTAAAAACGAGCTTCTCAAAAACCCTTTCATCCAGAGTGCTCTGAAAAAGCGTCATCAGACATTCATTTTTATCTTTAGAAAAATTCATAATTACTGTTAATAACTTAAAAAACTCAAAAACTAATTTTAGCAGTACGAAAAAATTTGGAACCTGACCTTAATCAGACAACCTCAACTTTCAAAGCTTTCCTGAACCTAATTTGATCTCCTGGACAACTTGAACCAGGTGAAACCAAAACCCGCTAAAGCTATGATAATAACCACAGAAAGCGTATGTTTAACCGTGAACATAGAAGCTGTTTTCTGCTCTGGATCTGAATAAAATCCTTTTTCAGAACTTTCACTTTCGATTGCACACTCAGGACACTCTGCTTCCTCGGCTTTTACCTGCAGAACTGACGACTCTGCTTCCTGCTCCTGCAACTGAGGCGACTGCTGGTCATTACTCGAAACATAATCGGTTATACCTCTTAGCGGTATTTCCTTTCTTTTGATTTCTGCTATTTCCTTTTCAAAATCGGTCCAGTCAGTCTTAATCAGCATATCAGTACCCGGATTTTGCTCTTTAACCTGACACTGGCATGAATCAAGAAGAAAACGATTTGTCTCAACAACTTTCTCCTTCGTAAGCTCACTGGCAGGTATACCCTCAAGAGTCCTGCACCTTCCGTACATCACAAAAGCAACTGGCTCATTCAAATGCTTCATTAATTCAGGCTCGGACTTGAGCATCATACTGATAAAAGGTACCTCATCCTCATCCTCTCGAGAGATGCTCATAACCTTAAACGAAATACGCCACATACTCGCTGTTGTCCCCGAAAGGGTGTTTACGTCTTCATCATACAGCGCCTGAGGAAGTTTCAGCTCCTTCCTGGAAACCTCTAATCCGTTCTTGATAACTTCCATAGCCTGCTGATTTTTCTTCTCATCATTCGTTTTAAGCAAAACCCAAACTGCGGTTTCACCGTCAAGAAGATGACCATTTATCCTTTGCCTTGCCTCCGAATCTATAAACTTTTCTGCAAGATTAAACCCGCTAAGCGGACCGCTCCATAAGGCATGCATCATCTTTGAAGAAGACGGATAGCGGATAACTATCCATGGAACCTCTGAATCTCTCTGAGACTTCCACATCTGTTCCAAAACCGAATTCATAGGCTTTTCAATATTAACAAACCTTATTGAAAGATTAGCCTTAACATTACCTTGAATATTATCTGCTTTTATATCAGATGGAATTTCACCGTAAATTTTTGAACTGCTCGATAATAAAGGCTCAATCTGCTCTGAATAGTCACCAAGAGAATCGGTCTTATGAAAAACCGTAACACGGTAATTGTCATTAACCCATTCTTCAAGAGCATATCTGTAAACAGGTGTAACACAACCAAAAACATTAACCGAAAAAAGTATAATCGATATTATGACAGTACGAATATTCATTTCATATCCTTTCACACCCGTTTTATACTGACAGCCGTTAAAAAATACACTAAAACATTAAAGCAGGTCTTTGACATTAAGCGAATTTCTTCAGAACCGCTGGTATATATATGATATATTAAAAAATTACTGATTACATAAAAGGGAAAGGCCATGAAAGAACACAGCCTTTCCCCTGACTAACTAAACTGCAACATTAGCTGCGGTTCCTTCTGAGCAGAACCAAACCTGTCAGAGACAGAAGAAGTGAAGCAGGCTCTGGAACAACCGTGACCGAACCATCACTGACTTCTGCGGTGATTGCTAAACCATCTGCATCACTCAGGTCAACGAATGAAAGAACAAGGTCACTGACACCTTCAGCTGCTGCGTTAAAAACAATAGTAGCAGCTGAAAAATTTGATGATTGTGAACTCAGATCATCTTCTAAAAGCGAAACTAAAGCAAGATCTACAGTTCCGTCTTCTTGTTCGACGGGACTTAAATCCCAGGCCTCATCAGATTCTATATCGCCAAGCTCATCAGTCAGCATATAATCGACAAAGGTAAGAACTGACGAATCGTAGCTGAGATCAAAATCGAATCCAGCCAGATCTGTATTTTCCAGTCCGCTTACAACGATATCAATCGTAACCTCATCATTAACTGCTGCCTGTCCAGTGGCAGGTGAAACCTCAACCATTGCTGCTGAAGCTGCACCAGTTACTAATGTTACCGCAACTAAAATCATTAATACAACACACTTCTTCATCACTAAACTCCTTTACAAAATTAATTAAAATTTACTTGTTCTTCTTATAATTTCTCATGAGAATAACAAGTTTTCTCGCATCTCTTACTGAGATTTGACCATCACCGTCAAGGTCTCGTGGATCATCTTCACTGTCCGCTGAACCTCTTCGGTAATTCATCATTATCTTAAGGTCTTCATGGTTAACTTCACCATCGTTATCAAGGTCACCTTCTGCCATCTGAGTTTCTATCATTTCCATTGAAACTCCGGATAGTACTGGCTCGCCTGTTATCGGGGTAAGAGTAATATCAAGCTTATCTGCTATTCTTACGCCCTGAAGCTTCTTAACCAGAACTTTTCTGGCAGAACCGGTCTCTGATACGACATCTACTGTACCAACATCATGACCATTTACATTAACAGAGAACTCACGTTCACCGGCAATGGTCTCTTTGTCAGGCTCAGCAAAGTAAAGACAAATATTATAATCCTGAGGAATTGTATCCTTGAAACATGTCTTGGCAGGATCATACATATCTGCTGTTATGCAGGTAGCTCCGCAAACTCCTGAAGCTCCAACCCAGCAAAGATCGCCGTCAACTGTCAGCATGTGATGACGGAAATAGCTGCCGTTATCTACATTGACGTTAACTGGAATCTGGTAGTTGTAACCTGCTGCAGGCTCGCCGAACGGATATTCCATCCAAAGAACTTCCTCTTCAACACGGTCACCAATTGCACCAAAGTTAAGACCAACCTTTTTCATTCTTCCACCCTGGGCCTTATACTGACTTCCAAGGTTCTTGTTACAGCTCCACTGCTCAACATCTTCTCTGTGAATCATTGCACAGGATGTCTGGAACTGGTAGCTGCACCCGCAGGTACGAGTATACTCAGGAGCCACGATCAAGCCGTTAGCCGGCATAAGGTTGATGGTACAACCTGTTTTGAAACCGCCCCAGTTTCCGGTACCTGAGAATGTGTTAAGGTCGTAGTATCCACAGTTACCAGAACGGAAAAGTATCATGTTCTTACAGGCAAGTGCGGTACCGCAGCCGTAACGTTTGAATCCTGCAAAATCGTTCAGCTTGCCTGTTACTCCGCTTGCAACCATATAAGGCTCCCCGGTTAACAGGTTAACTGCACCCATATCGTTACCGCTTTGAGTGATAATCATGTCATCATTAAGCATAACTGGACCGCCCCAGTAAAATCTGTCAAGTTCGCTCCAGATCTGTTTGGCGTTGCCAGTACCATCACCGGCTCCCTGCCATGCTGTCATCTTTGTCGATGACTTATGATTTTCCCAGTAGTCACGGGATGCTCGCTGACACTCAAGCAGAATATCATACTTCAATGAATAAGTGAGCCAGGAACCGAAAAGACCCTTGTTTACATTAGGATCAGACTGATCTACCTGCCATGCTACCGATCCATCGGCAATGTTAAACGCCGAAAGAATCGCAGGCTTATAGCTGTAGTCTTCGGCTGCATCAGGAGCACTGCCGTTACCCCAGTTGTGATCACGGTCTTCAAGCGGTCTGTCCTGGTCCCAGTTTACACGGTCCATAACAAAAAGCTTATCGTTACCGGCAACTATAGAGTTATGGAAGAAACCAAATGATGCATCAGTCTGCCATTGAACACTGCCGTCATGTCTGTCAAGAACAAACAGCTTTTCACTTGTCGAACCGTTATAGGTACCCATGCCGCCGACACCTACTTTAGGATCTGAGTCACTGTAAACCCATCCGCTTCCAGCTGGGAACAAATCTCCGTTGCTGTCAAAGCCGTAAGTATCCTGGTTCATCGGATAACCGCATGCAATAAGGTAATCTTCATAAACTGCTATCATACCCCAGCCTGCATTCTCCGGAAGGGCAATACTGTTAAGCTCTGCACCTGTAGCCGGATCAAGAACCAGACACTCAACTGGCCAATCATTATCTGCATGTTCGCCGAGTACATAAATCTTGTCCTCGGTACAAACATAGTTGTCACCTACTGCAAGCTGACCAGCCTGATGGTCTGTATAATTCGAAAACTGACCAAGATTGCTGATCTGCTTTTCCCACAGTACTCTTCCGGTATAGATATCTACACAGCGAAGAACATCAAGACCTTCGATATAGTATCTTCCGCCGATAACCTGCGGAGAAGGGCCATGCCCGTGACGAGGAAGAATCTTGTCATTGGTGTTATCCATACTTCCGCCGAACCAGAGTATACCCATCGGAAGCTTAACAAGTTCATCCTGTGAAAGAGTTGTCTGCTGTACATTACCATGCTGATGTGTCCAGTCTGCAGAACCTGGAAGCTTGCCGACCTTTGTCAGTTTCATGGTATTGGAGCTCAGAACCATATCTGCATTTACTGGTGTTGCCGCAAAAGCAGGATCCTGGCCGATGTAATTAATTACCGCTGTTCCGCCGTAAGGACGCAGTACTCTGAAAACCTCTGATAGTACTGACTGACTCATATCTGAAATCGCTTTTTCGCTTGCAATAACATGAGCACAATACGAAGGAACGTCAGCTGTTTCAAATTCTTCAGGAATAATATGAACCCGAGTACCATAAAGACCGCGGTCCTCGAAGTATTCCCTCAAGCTATCTACCTTGTTAGTATCTGTCTCGAAGGCAACTACTGTCATATCGCTTTGACGAACAATACCTTCAACAAGATTGCCGTCTTCAAGACCGATTACTACACAGTTGCCTCTTTGGCCGTCTGTGTAACCAGCTGAAGCGATAAGATCTGCACCTGCTTGTGGGTCATAATGCTGACCGGGACCAGCTGGGGTATAATCATACTCTACTGGACCGTTTTGAGGCTGTCCTTCACCGAAACAGTAAATCCATCCATCTGTTGTAGTTACTACAAGATGACCGTTAGCTGCCAAAAGACCTGCCGGACGTGCGTCTAATTCATAGTAGAAATCTCCGCCGGATACCTTGAATACAGAGTCATCATAACCAGGATGCAGGTGATCTATATAACCGAATATACATCCTGCTTCGAAGTACTGACCGCCGGCTACAATTACCAGATGATCTTCGTCCATCAGATAATTTGTAACGCCTCCAGTACCTCTTCCGTCAAGCAGACTGTAAGATTTACAGCCATATCGACTGTTGGTATAGAAGCTTCCGCTCAAAGTTGAACAGAAATATCCTCCGTCACCCTTGCTTACTCCATTGCTCCTTGGAATCATGTGGAAAAGGAGTTCGCCGGTGCTTGAATCAAAACAAGCCGGACGGTTTCTGCCGTTGGGAACAAGAATTTTATTATCCATACCAGCTGCAAGATAACCCTGCGGACCGTTACCGTTATAACCTTCTGATCCGCCGTGGGGGTTTTCTGTAAAGTACATATAATCCTTGTCATTGCACCATTTAATCTCACCTGTTTCCTTATCAACAGAATAAGTAAACGTGCCCTCAAAAGGATAAGAACCAGCAGCAAAAATAAGTGAATCATTATTGCCGATCGAATAACTGATATATTCTGCAGGAGCATCGCCGAAAGTTCCGACAAGTACAGTATCAGTTACGTTTTCATCAAGAATCAGAACCGGCCCAACTCCATTACCGTCCTTGGATTCTGCACAGCGGATTCCGTCACCTTCGATGTACTCGATGATAAGGGTAATGGCGCTGTTGTCATTCCAGTCATCGCTTGCGATGATCTCGTTTACGATAGAACTGATATCAGG
Source organism: uncultured Pirellulales bacterium (assembly GCA_964489215.1). Lineage (GTDB taxonomy): Bacteria > Planctomycetota > Phycisphaerae > Sedimentisphaerales > Anaerohalosphaeraceae > CAZAYB01. The sequence continues at coordinate 2,419 of CAZAYB010000056.1, read as the reverse complement.
TGTTCGCTGATCTGCACCTGAGGCACCTTTGCTTGTCCATGTTGCAGGAATATCCCAGATAACTTCTGCTGTAGTCCTGGTTCTGCCGGAAATACCATAAGAACCTGAAAAATCACCTGATGTACCGCTCTTGTGACCGGTAATCTTAACCTTAAGCGGATTAGTTCCGCCCTTGGTTTCGTCAACTGTAAACTGAATGAAAGCGTTCTGGACTGCTGCACCTTTAGCTATCTTGAAGTTAGAATTGGTAAAACGCATCCCGATTACCTGTTCACCGCCGTCATGGCAGATTTCAAGGTCAGAGCTGTCTGTATAAAGACTTCCTGAAGATTTTTCCTCAGTGTCATCGAGACTCTTGGCAATCCCGAAATATTTCGCTTCAGGATCATTGGCCAATTTGTACCACGCAGCGTATGCCGGATTAGGAAGCTCATCAACAAGTGCTGTTGGAATTGCAGCATCCTTTTCAACTGTATCTGCTGAATCAAGTTTCAGTACCGGGCCTACACCGTCACCATTCAGTGACTCGGCACAGCGAATCCCGGTCCCGCTTAAAGGCTCAACAATAATCGTAATTGGACTGTCTTTTGTCCAGTCTGCATGCTGAACCATTTCATTAATTATTGAACTGATATCAGGTGTCTGCTGATCGGGACCGGATGCATATTTTTCGTCCCACTGAGGAACTGCCCAGTCAACATATGCTGATGTCTTCGTTCGGCTGCTGACTTCATAATCCACACCACTAAATGCCGCCGAATTAGCTGAATACTCGCCGTAAATACGAAGTGTCACTGCATCTGTACCGCCTTTTGTCTCATCAACTGTAAACTGAATTGATGCACTGTTTACCACTGCGCCCTTCTCAAGACCGTAAAACTTGTTCTGAAAACGAAGTCCTATAACCTGATAATCATCCTCGTCTGTGTGCTCGCGGTTAAGCTCGAGGTCTGAACTGCTAATATCAATTCCGCCGTCACTGATTTCTTCCTCAACATCATCATTACCGTCAAGAATGCTGAACGTATCCTTGGAAGCAGGAATTCTTTCTGCCAGCCAATTCATATATTCATCGGTAGGATACTTGTCAATCTCCGTCGGAACTATCGCTCCGCCTCTTACTGGCCAAATCGAAATCATACGGTCGTTACCAAGAATCTTACGATTGGTCGGACCGCCCTGTACTTTCCAAACAAGATTGCCGTTAGTATCGAGACAATACATAAATCCATCGTCTGAACCAACGTAAATTTTGCCGCCAATGGCTACAGGAGCAAAACGGACCGGACCGTTTGTGAAATATTTCCACTTCTCAACGCCGGTATTAAGATCGATTGCTGCAACCCAGTCACTGTTCATCGAGCCGACATACATCGTATCACCCATTACTACTGGCTGATAAGCAATATCGAATGACAGTTTCTGAATGATTTCATAACCAGGGCCGCCATAGCAGTAAACTTCCTGCTGATTGTGCCACGCAGGCCTCGGCTCTGAGTACTGACGCTTCCAGTGAAGCTCAAGATTTGAGTCATCCAGCTGTTCACTGGTGACTGAAAGACGGCTTGAATCATGCCGCCACATCGGCCAGTCCGCCGCCGATGAAATGCTCTGGACCAGAAACGCCAGAGCAAACACTAATAAACTTTTCCTTAAAACCATAAACAATCCTTTCCTGCAAATTAACACTCTAATTACATTAATACATCCATACAAAACACATACATTAACTATCCTTACTTTTTGCTTGACATGGACTTACAGATGTGTTAAAATGCGAAAGTTAAGTTAATGCCCTAACAAAAAAAGGGTATTAACCAGCCGCGTGGGCCTGTTGCCGATCTGACCAGATTTCAACAGGCTCACCTTTATAACACAAAACTGACATTCAAGCTTCTTCAATGCACAAAAGAATATGCAAGTTTGATAATTGTCGATTCTTTTATTAAGTTAACATTATTGATGGCCATCATTTATGGTTATACGCAAACCATGCAAAATCAACAATATACATCCCGTTAATAATTTAATGAAATGCTTTCAAACTTTACTCAAATTCTAATAACAAGCATTGAACTTCAATAAGTTTAATGTAAGAACATCCGTAATTATACCCATCAATATTAGATTATTATTAGCCGAATATTTTTTAACTTTTTTTTCTTATTTTTGCGGTTCATCTTTTTGCGGTTCTTCCGGTTAATGAGTAAGTAGTTCCGTAGGATTGGACTTTGTAGAGAAAAATCATTTGGGCAGAGGCCTGAATTTGGGCTGGCTGGGGGGAAATTTAGGCCTCTGGGGCCCCGAAGAATTTTTCTCGGACAGCCCAGCCAACTCGCACCTACGCATTATTCGGAAGTGCCCTTTTTTTGTTTGATTTTCAGGAAGGCTCTGATAATCGTTTCCAAGGGGCTCCCCT
>CAZAYB010000055.1:0-13570 GCA_964489215.1 uncultured Pirellulales bacterium | reverse complement strand
ACCTGTGCCATTTTATGCTGAATTGCCAATTTGGCAGACCCAAACCAGGGGGTTTATCAATTCAATGACAGCTTGCCTCGTATTATCTGGGCCCTCATAAGATCTCTGCCATCGGCATCCAGTTCACTTCCGCTGTTAACCTGCAAATGGGCAGGCAAGGTCAGCATGAAAAGCTCATTCACTGTAGAGATTGGTATATCAGTAATACGTTTAAGATTTACTCCCATTCTGACATTGCTTAGCAGAAAAAGAGCTTCCTTTGAGCTTATCATTCTGGCACTTTTTAAAACCCCCAAAGCCCGCTGTATTTTATCGTCCAGAAGATGAGCCTTGTTTTTTATGAGCTCCTCCCTTGCCAAAAGCTCATAATCTATTATCCTGGGGACGATCTGTTCGCTGAATTCCTCAATAATTTCCATCTCAGATTTGCCAAGTGTAACCTGATTTGACAATTGGAAAAAGTCTCCGACCGCCTCTGAACCTTCGCCAAAGAGCCCCCTGACAGCAAAATCCATATCCCGTGCGGCATTCATGAATTTATCTATCTGATTGGTCATTTTCAAAGCAGGCAAATGAAGCATAACTGAAACCCGTATCCCTGTTCCAACATTGGTAGGGCAGGCGGTAAGGTACCCATACTGTTTACTAAAAGCAAACTGCACCTTATCCTCAATAAGATCATCATATCTGCTTATCTTTTCCCAGCACTTTTTAAGCTGCAGACCGGCCTGTATAACTTGTATACGCAGATGGTCTTCCTCGTTAATCATAGCCGAAAAGCACTCGCTTTTAGCTATCACCGCTCCCCTTGGCCCTTTTCCTTTTGCATGTCTTCGTGAAATAAGGTGTCTTTCTATCAAAAGTTCCCGGTCAATAGCAGGCGCACCGTCTATGTCAATAAACCAGACCTTTTCACCAAGCTCAAGCGACAAAATGGTCTCTTTTAACTTATCATGAATCTGTCTTTGGCTCTGATCGCTTAGACGGGAAAGAAATGCATATCCTGCCATATTTCTGGCAAGACGTATACGTGATGAAATTACAACATCAGCCCTTGGTCCCGACCCGTTAAACCACTCACTTATATTATTACTTATATCACTGGGCTTCATTTTCCAGTTTTGCCAGTTTATCCCTTAATTCCGCAGCCAGTTCGTATTTTTCCTCTTTTACAGCCTTGTCAAGCTCCTGCTGGAGCTTATTAATTTCAACCTGTTTTTTGGTCTTTTCCGGGGCAGATTTGGGTACCTTTCCTTTATGAGTATCATTTTGAGACTGCGCACTTTCAATCACCGCTTTTATCTGATCCCCGAATGCTTCATAGTCGTTAGGACAGCCCAAAAGCCCTTCTTTTCTGAAATCATTATAGCTCATCTGACATTCAGGACAGCTGTGATTAGACGCTGAATCTTCACTTATAGTGTCAATCTGATTACCTTTTTTGAAGAAAGCAAGGTCGTGAGGAGCTCATTTAAAGGAATCTGGCTTTTAACCGCAACTCCCTGTTTCTGGGCGCACTGCTCACAAAGATGAGTCTCAACCCTCTGACCGTCATGTATTTCCGTTATATGAATAGTAGCACTCGCTTTGCAACACTGACATTTCATTTTTTTATCTGCCTTTCAATTACCATTATAATATTTAAAGAATGGTAATGCGCTAATTTTTTTTGATTATTAACAGGATATATACTGATTTTTTTATCGGAACCGCTCCTAAAACTCCAATAATTCAGTTTCATGAATGTACAGGGAATATATCGACAAAATTGCGCCTTAACTGTAAACTAATACAAAAACATATTAAATCTATACTTTAATTTGACTTATGTTGTTCGTGACTGTTGTGAACTTATCGATTTTCAACCCTGGCCTTAACAGACTTTTTTACCCGTTCATAAACCGAAAGAGGTATTAACTTGGAAACATCACCGCCAAGCAAAGCTATCTCACGAACCATTGTAGAGTTTACATAACCAAATTCTTCGCTGGTCATAACAAAAACCGTCTCAATACCGGCAACTGTCCTGTTTGTCATCGCAAGCTGAAATTCATACTGAACATCCGTAAGATTACGAAGCCCCCTGAGCATTACCGAAGCTTTTTTAGCGGCGGCAAATTCCACTGTAAGAGTGTCGTATTGCTCGACAGTAACCCTGGGCATCTGATTTACAAGCTCCTTTATCATATCCACCCGCTCTGATAAACTGAAAAGCTCATCCTTGCCGGGATTTTGACCAACCGCTATTATGAGATGGTCAAAGAGCTTTACGCCCCTTTTAATAACATCAAGATGACCGTTTGTTATTGGATCAAATGAGCCGGGGAATATCGCTTTGACCGGCTGATGCTCTTTATCAACTGTATTAGGCATATATCTAAACCGGATTAAATTACAAATCAGTCAAGCGACTCAAGAATCAGTTCTTCAATATCCTTGGCTGAATTTTCCTGAGTAAGCTGATTCATAAAATATTCAGCTGCGTTAAATCTCTGCTTTGCTATCTTTCGCACCGACTCAAACCTGAAACTTTCCTTAAGTCTGGCGTCCCAGTAACGATAGTCGATCTTCCTTTTCCAGCTCTCAATCGCGTCACTGGCACCTTTGCCATGTATTACATACCTTCGAAACTCGTTAAATATCCCGATTACCCCCATGTCATCAAGGTTTCTCGCATCAGAAAGAACCATAGCCTCAAGCATATTCGTACGTTTGTTATGAGATTCCAAAATTATCTTGTTGATTTTATCAATCTTCGGGCCGGAAACAGCACCTGACAACTTGTCATTTACCACCTGTGTCGAAAAATCCTGCAGCTCGGCGTAACTTACATCTGCCAGAACTATCCTCGCGGAAGTATCCTCAGCATCTGCGTAACGGGCGAAACCGGCATCGCAAAAATATGTGGCTGCAACAAGACAATTTCTATCCAAAGAAAGCTTGCGAGACTTAACCTCATCGAGCCTGCTGATATGCTCTACGTTTCTTAACAGCCGCTGGGTTCTGTCCCACAGGACATTATCCATTGTACCGGTAAGAGTCGGCACCTTAAGCGTCTGCTGAGCGATCTCCCTAATAATATCTATCTCTGACATGACCTCTCCTTCTTAGCTTAACTTTTATATATCGGATAAATCCGTACTTGTCAAGACATATTCGGACTAAATCACGGCGATATATTCCTTAAAACCGTTAAAATCGTTAAATAATACCAATAAGAAAAACGATCCATGAACGGTGAAAAAAAACATTTTCATTTTTTATAATTTTTGTATCATATTTGGGTAATAAGTGGTAAACTTTTAATGGAACAACTAAAGTTAGCCGATAATAAAATAACTGTTAATTCCTGATTATTCAGGTTTGATTTTTTTAACTTACCGGAACGAATATGACAGACCAGACGAGAACAGCAAAAATCCTATTAGCTCTTGTAATCAGTATGAGTATAGGAGCGGCGGTTCTCATGGCACTTGACAGTAAAAGACCAACCGCAGGAGCTTTTAGCCTTGCAAGCTATGTAACTTTGGACCCCCTCGATAAGATTACATTAAATCTTGAAAGCCCGCATCTTTATCCATGGAGCAGTATAGAAGTTCATTATTTCGATCTGAGCGCAACCGACCTTAACGATCTGGCACAAAAACAGGGACTAAAGAACAGCGGCGACCTGAATTTCCATTTTGTCATATATAACCATCAGAGCAGCGACGGCAGAATAGAACCTACAAAAAAATGGCTAAGACAAAGATCTGCACTGCCTGATAAAAACTGGTACGGGTCTACAGACACCATAAGAATATGCGTTCTTAAGGACCCTGCTCAAAATCAGGGTACTAATACACAGATAAAACGAACAACCGCTTTGGTTGAAAAACTCACTCGCGTTCTTGCGATAAGTACAAACAAAATTAAATACCCCCAGAACTGGCAGCTCTGACAGGCAATTAACCGTAAAGCCAATCCAAAAACTTCTCACAAATCAGGGTTGTTTTTTGCGCGCAATTTTCTATTAACCCTGATTTAAGAGCCCAATAATATTACAAATAGCTGTTAAAAAAAGGCCGATTCGCGTAAAACGTATCGGCCTTTGGAAAAATCTATTTAGTTTTGCTTATTTAACGTCCAGATCGAATGGATTGATAAAATCGCCGTACTTCGCCCTGGCCTGCCTGAGCCTGTCTCGCTGCTTATCAAAAGTTTCATAAACAATATCCGGCGTGTCAGCTACACTCTTTCTATAAATTTCTTCTACACGGTCAATCTTAGTAAGCATATTCGGTATCCTGACAGTAAATTGCTTTACATAATCTTCCTGGGTATATTTACCCTCATCCCCTTCCAGATTCTCACTGAAGAGCTTGGCAAGGTCCTCATACTTAGGAATATAACCTGAAGGAGTCTTTATTGCATCAACATCGTTGTTAACCCTCAGCTCCGCCCAGAGAACCCAGATCAGCTTATCGAGTATACCGTTAAGATAGTTACCGTTTTCGTCCCGAAGGAAATAATTCACAGAGAAAATCAAAGGTGCATCCTTGACATTTTTCACGAAATCAAGATTGCTCTGAATGTACTTTCCTAGAGGTATGGAGACGAAATCCATATTTGCCATTATATTAAACTTGCGTACACCTTCCTGTCCCAGCGTTGCCGCTGTTGTCTCAGACTCAAGAGAAGCCCCCTTTAGTATTATACCTTCGTGCCAGTTAAATGCCTGCTCCACCGGGACCCATGTATCGCTGTCCCTTCCGCCGTATATCACCCCGCCAACCGGGACACCTTCAGGAGAATCAGCAAGAGAATCTCTGTTGTCAAGAGCGGATATTCGTATGGTATACCTTGCGTTCTTGTGAGAAGGCGTTATCTCCTTGCCTTTGTCATCTTTCATTCCCTTATGCCAGCTGCCTGCATAGTTTTCTCCCTTCTCAGGAATATCCTCTCCCATACCCATCCAGTAAGGCCTGCCTTCTTTAACTAAAATATTACCAAAAATTACCTCACCGGGCTTGCTCAATGCATTGTAAATCACCGGGTCGTCATGAGGGTTAACATCACGAATAATGCCGAAAATGCCCCTTTCGACATTAACACATCTTACAGAATCCTCAGTTTTACGCAGATATGCAATATCATCACCGATTATGGTCTGCTTTGGGAGCATCGCAGTTGATGTTTTGCCGCAGGCAGATGGAAAAGCACCGGTAAAGTAAGTTACCCTGCCGCCTGGGCCGTGAGCACCCATTACAAACATATGCTCAGCAAGCCAACCCTCACGACTGGCTTTGTTGATTGCAAGACGCAGTGCGAGCTTCTTAAGCCCGACCGTGTTGCCTGCGTACTGAGTATTAGTCGAATAAACAATATTGTCTTCAAGATCCATATAAATTCGGCGTTTATCGATATTCTTGCTGTTCCCTCGTTCATCTACTTCACCTTCTGTATGGAGAAACTTGAAAAATTCACCATCTGAACTTAGCTTCCTGAACTGTTCATAACCTGGACGATACAAAATCGACTCACTATGAGCAACATAAGGCGAATCCGTCAGCTGGATACATGATATTGAAAAATCAGAATCCGTAGGCCCAAGGCACCAGAAACAGATATACATCAGCTTACCCTTGTAAGAGTCCTTAAGGAAACTCTTTACCTCTTCTGTCCCCTGCTGCTTGTCCATCGAGCTTAATCTTTCGCCTAAAGTTACGCCTTTGGGCAAAAGATATTTTGTATTTGAGGGGTCTCGAGCCTGGTCATTATACCCGTCAAAATGATAAGTATGACCTTCAATCTTCAATTTCTTTTCTTCACCGGTTTCAACTGCCTGAGTGCGAAGGAAATTGATATCCTCCTCAGAATCTGTGCATACAAAAATTTCCTCCGGGTTTGTCAGTTCAATCGACTCTGCAACAAACTTGTGCATCCTTGGGTTATCAATAGCCATAAGGGTTTTACAGGCCTTATCATCCAATCTTTCCTTTAGAAACTGGCCAACATCATTCACTTTATTATCTCCAGATTAACAACAATTCATATTATACAAAATCCGGACGATTTTAGAGACCATTTACCCCAAAGTCAAATATATTCCTGTAATGGCGTGAATAATGGCCAAAAAAAAAGGATTTATCAGTCAATTCAGATATTTTACGGTCGCACATCAGTCTTTGAGACCTAAATACTCTTTAATCCAGGCTCGGTTCCAGAACCTGCAGTCTCATTTTTTGTTATGCCCTTTTCTCAAGTTTGTGCCTGAGTTCTCTGCAGGAATCGTGGAATTTTTCGCTGCTCATTTCCTTTAGAAACACAACTCCCCTTGCGGCACGTATAAGAGGACTTGAATGGTTATGGAACCACTCGCGTCCAAGACAGACTTTCAGTTTATTATACTGCTGAACCTGTATTTCCTGTGCAAGCTGAGAAAACGGGCCATCGTATTCATAGCTTGGAAAAGAAGCATCCTTTTGACTTAGAAAAGCATTCATAAACGCCTCATGCATTACACTGAACATCGAAAGGCTCACGGGCACAAAAATGTTGACATCGGAAGGATCAAAGCGGTACCAGACATTTCGGTACCCCCAGATTTTAAGGTCCTTAATTTTATGCTCTGTCTCATAAATTCTGACCGCCTCGGACATAGCCTGAAGCACCTTATAATGAGTGTCAGGGCCGCTTGATTCCGGATCAAAGGCTACGGTAACAATATCCGGCTTTACGGCATTTAGCTTTTCGACGATCGGGGGAACATCATATTCCATCGTGGGCTCTTCAGTAAAAATCGTTCCTTTATAAAAACCCAACCTCAAATGATGTACGTTGTCGCACTTCCATCCGTAATATCCCCAGAGGCACTGAGCCTCCCATTCCCTGCACATACCCTTTAGCCTTTGAATATGAGAAGGATCTCTCTTGCCGGGGTACTGCTGTCTGAAATAATCTGCCAGCTCATCGAGCCTGGCCTGCATATTAAGCCCAAAGCTTTCATCATAAAGTTCAAAAAGGTTCCTGAGCATTCTCCTTGCACAACCTTCATCCTTAAGCTCCTGTGCGTTGGAAGCAACTCCATCGAGATACTGCCAAACATCGCGGTTCCTGCAAACCTGATTTAGGGGATTAAAATACCCTTCCTCGATCAGTTCTGAAAACTGACTTGTAAGAATAAAATTTCTGACGTTATTTATCTGTGAAAGCATAAAATCATTGCTCACTGAGGTAAAACCGCTTGTAAGTGTCATAAAGTGGTGCGTATTTGAAGCCTTGCGAAAGTGCCTGACAACATGAGCAAAATAACCGAGCATTACATCATCATGATGGGGTTCGGTATGAAGGAAAGTCGTATTCTCCAGGGTATTGATACCCTTTTGAATCTTTCCAACAAGTGAATCATGAACCTTTTGTTTGACTTTATCGAAATTTGTATTTTCTTTTTTGAAAATAAGCGAAGTATAATCGTCTCCTTTGGCCTCATCACTGCTGATATCCAGAACCTGTTTGCCGAGCTTTATCGAATAGTCAACAATAAGTTTTTCAACCTGGTTATCGCTAAGCTCGTTTTTTCTGGAAAGAAGATTCAGCTGACGTTTTCCAAGCAAAGAAGCCGCTCCATCGGTAAGATAAAACCTTGCGTTTTTGAGCTTCCTTAATGCACTGGCAGGAATATCTATACCCGTCTTACCCTCAACAGCCTTTTTAACAATACCAGCTTTTGCCTCTCCGGAAGCTATCACTATGGCTGTGCAATCAGGATTGTCTGTTATTGTCTTTAACCCGATCGTTATAACAAGCCTTTTGCGAGCAGTCTCTATACCACCCATATCACCGGCAGCAGCGGCCTGGGTTTCATAGTTTACAGGACAAAGACGTGTGGTACTGAAATGATCAGAGCCTGAAATATTAAATCCAATATGACCGTCGGGACCGATACCGCCGAGGAAAAAACCAATCGACCCGAACTGGCGTATCTTCTGTTCATACTCCATGCACCACTGGTCCACCCTCTCGAGCATCTGTTTTTGCCGCTGCTCAAGATGTGTCCTGGCATGCCGGTAACGAAGCGAAAGATCGACCTCGTTATCAGGCCAGACATCACTTAGCTTTTGTCCTTGCTCCAGACCGAGTTTTGATGCGTCAATCAAAAGAGCTTTTTTTCTGTCAAGACCAAACCCCTCAATATAAAACTTATTTACATAATAATAAAAACTGTTCTCCTGGGCGGAATCTATTGGATAAAATTCATCGATCTGAACAAAGTGCAGACTCGACATTTGAGGCTTTTTAGAAGGGTCAAGGCCAGCCTGCTCAATCTCCTTTATCACGTCCGGCTTTTTCCATCCATCCAGAAAATACTCTACCCATTTAATAAAGTACTCAGGTGTCTTTCCGGTGGGCAGCGATATAACACCTCCGGGATTATTCTGTACCCACTCGAGGAATCGAACCGCAGCCAGCTTTCCCAGAGAGGGGAAGTTCTCCACTACTATGCAGTGAGCTTTTTCATCAGGCTCATACCTGGTTTTACTGAAACTGCTGCGTTCAAGGGCCTTTTTTTCAACCGAAGATATAATTTGAGTTTGTTTTTTAGGGCTCATATCATTTCCAGAAATCACCTATTAGTAACTTTTGTTATTTGACTAATAACAGTATATATGCCATAATAAGCCTTGTAAATAGTGTTTTGTAACTTATATTTGTATTTTCGTAACCTTATGGCAAATAAAACCGGCAAACAAAAAATAATAAACCCGGAATACTCAAAAGTACCACCGGCAAAGGTAATCGAATCAAAATACTTCTACTTCGAAACAGAACCTGACCCGGGACAGGAACTTGAGATAATTTTCGGAGGCTATGAAAAATGCTCACCGGATTTCGAGCTCAAAAGAAACACTTATCCATGGTATGTCCTGGAATACTCACTTAAAGGAACCTGCAAACTCATAATAAACCAAGCCGTCCACATTATTGAGCCCGGTACAATAGCTGCATTTTGCCCGGGAGACAAACACCATTACATCTGCGACAAAAACAACCCAATGGAACATTACTTCGTAATTTTCACGGGAAAAACAGCTAATGATATAATGGAAAAAACCCATCTGAAAATAAACAAATCCGTAAAACTAAACAATACCCAAAAAGCTTTCGAAACTATACGGGCACTAATAAACACCGGCATCAATCACCACCCTTTCGCAAGGCAGCTGTGTGCGAGCTACCTGAATATTTTTCTGCTGGAGCATGCGTCAGGCCAACCACTACAAAAGCAAAACACCTCAATAGCTTACCAGACTTTCACAAAATGCACAGAGCACATCGATAAAAATTTTACCAGTCTTTCCGGCCCATCGCAAACCGCCCAGGCCTGCGGTATAAATGTCAGATATATGTCAAGGCTCTTCAGGAAATATCATCACCTGACCCCGCAGGAATACATAACCAGACTTAAATTAAACAAAGCAGCCGGCAGACTGCTTTCTTCAGCGATGCCCATAAATCAGATAGCAGAGGAGGCAGGCTTTTCGAGTCCATCGTATTTTTCCAGACTTTTTTCACGCTTCCACGGAAAAAGCCCTCAGGGGTTTCGAAAAACACACCTTGGATGATTTGACAACCCCTGCCCGAAAGGCTTATCGGTGTACCAAAAGCAGCGATTTTAGGACGTTGCGCATATTTAAAATATCCTCAGCCTTTAAAGCTTTATCAAACTGAGATTTAAGCCCCCTGCTAAAACAGCCCCCCTTTGAAAGACTCTCATCCATAAGACCTAACTTCTTATGCAATAAATCCACCATATCCTCGATACCCTTATTGAACTTTGCGCTTACTTGAACCGAATTATCCAGTCCCAGAAATTTTTCATAAACTCCAAGATCAGACTTATTGAGAACATAAACAACACAAGCTTCGCAGTCAAATCTGCGAATGTCACTGTCTTTAGAAGCGTCAATCACATTAAGAACAACATCACAGTCATCCAAAACCTTCATTGTTTTATCCTGTGCAAGCCTGTCAATAAAATCACGGCCGGCGGCTGCATCATCCAGGCCCGCGGTGTCTATAAGTTCCACTTCCGTCTTGCCCGTCCAGACAACCGAACTTACATAATCACGGGTGGTACCTGCGATATCGGTAACCAGTGCCTTGTTTTTCCTGCAGATACTGTTTAGCAATGTACTTTTACCGCTGTTGGGCTCACCGGCAAGTATAACCCTGGCACCGCAGACAAAAGTCATTGCGCCCCTGCTGTCATCGAGCATCTGTTTTATCTGCGCCCTGACATAAGAAACATCACTTTCCTTTAGCCAGCTCTTAACCTGGCTTCTTAAAACATCCTCCATTGTATCAATGTACTTGACACCTTCGATAGTTACGCTTTTGGTTTTGGCAACGGCAGCTTCCATGCCGATGATGTCCCTGATCTGCCCTTCAAAAAAATCTGAAAAATATTCTTGCAGCTCAACGGCTTCGGCGCCGAGCCTGCAAAAAAAACTCACTATCGATTTGATTATAAGCGGATTGCCGTGCGAACATATGTGATAATGGTCATCCCCCAGCTTACCTGCAACAACCTCATCCAAAACCTCCCCTTTGTCTTCCAATAAGCAGACAAATCTTGTTGCGGTCCTGAAGGTGGATTTTCTCTGCTTACCGAGACACTTTCCGACCGCATCATCTGCCCCTTTTCCCCATAAAGCCAAAACCCCTATAGCTGACGAACCTCTGGGGGTAAGAACCGAAACCTTAAGACTCACTTGTCATTATCCTCTTTAAGCTTATCGACTATGTCACCTATCTCATTGCGGTCAAAGTGATGCTTTTTCCATGCGACAGCAACGCCTCTGACGACCAGATCAGGAACCCAGTCATCAACAAAATCACAATCATCCTTAACAAGCTCTGCTCCGGAACCTGTAACAATCATCTGGGGCCAGCTTCCAAGCTCAGTAGCGTACTGCTCGCTTATTGTCCTCAAAAGCCCCACAATCGAATAGTACAAGCCGTTATTTATAGCCTTTTCGGTATCACCTCCAACAGGACTTACAGGTTTGCACACTTTAATTTCGGGAAGCTGACTGGTATTCATTTTAAGGGCTTTGGAAGCAACCGCAAAACCAGGAGCTATAACACCTCCTAAGAACACACCGTCTTCGTCAACAAGATCAACTGTTACCGCAGTGCCGATATCTGCAACTATGACAGGCTTTTCAACTACCGCAAAAGCTGCCGCGGCAGAAACAACCCTGTCAGTGCCCACAGTCTCAGGATGGTCGATGCCCAGCTCGATAGGCAGCCTGACGTCCTTACCAATAACGTGCATCTTCTCATCGAGTTCGTCCAAACACATCTGTGCAACGATCTCCTCTGCGGCAGAATTAACTGAACAGGCCACAAGAACGCCGTCTTTCTTTCGCTCGGTTGAAGACTCCATCACGGGGATTCTGTCCCAGAAGTTCATAAGGTGTTCACGAAGCTTAGCAGTTTCCGAACAGCTTACAGTAACAAGCTCTTTCTCCTGATCATCAACAAACAGTGCCGCAGTTATATTACTGTTACCTATATCAATAGCGATAATATTCATAATTTCCTTTCCTTTATCATCTCCCAAAGTCCCTCATTAAGCTCCCGCAGCCCTTCCCCGCTTACAGCGGAAACTTTATAAACTTTATCAGTATCCAACCTTTCAATTATATCCTCAGCCAATATCGCATCGGCATCGAGGTCGATTTTATTCAATACGACTGCCACCGGTTTTTGTGCAAGCACCGGGCTGTGAAGACCAAGTTCGTTTTGTATCTTGTGAAAATTTTCCACTGGGTCAGAATTGTCAGAAGGCATTATATCAAGGACATGAGCAATTATCCTGGTCCGTTCAATATGCCGGAGAAAATCATGCCCAAGCCCGGCCCCTTCATGGGCTCCCTCGATTAAGCCGGGAATATCGGCCATGACAAATCTTCTAAAATCCACAAGCTCAACAATACCCAAACAAGGCTCAAGAGTCGTAAACGGATAATTCGCGATTTTAGGCCGAGCCGCAGAACACCTGCTTATCAGGGTGGACTTGCCGGCATTTGGAAGCCCAACCAAACCAACATCAGCAATCAGCTTAAGCTCAAGCCGAATGTTTCGTTCCTGGCCAAGTTTACCCGGCTTAGAGATTCGCGGTGCCTGTCTGGTTGAAGTGGCAAAAGATTTATTACCTCTTCCTCCCCTTCCTCCTCTGCAGATGCAAACCTTTTGTCCATCTTCATTAAGATCCTTAAGCTTTATATCAAGATCCTCATCATAAATAATGGTGCCAATCGGCACTGGTATGACCAGATCCTCACCGTTATGGCCTGTCTTGTTAGCCCCTTCACCGGGCTTACCATTTCCTGCCTGCCAATGATGCTTACCTGCAAACTCACCGAGCGTATCCAGATCCCTTACAGCAAGAAAATACACATCGCCGCCGTTACCGCCGTCCCCGCCGTCGGGGCCGCCTTTGGGAATAAACTTCTCACGACGAAAGCTGATACACCCTGGCCCGCCGTTGCCCGCTTTTACCCATATTTTTGCCTGATCAACAAACATCCAAAATATCCTGAACATCAAGTTCTGATAACATTAACAAACATACAAATTTAATCTCCATTGCCCATGCCGAATCGTCCATTATAACCGAAATAATTTATAATTCAGCTCTAAAATAAACATTAAGCATTGCGGTTTTGGAATATTTTATATTTTTGGGTTATCAAGCACCCGTTTTTTTTCGATATTTCCTCTGGAGCAGACTTTTTGTGGACTTTGTGTCTGAATATGCTCAAAAATGATACATTCAAGCCAAATAAGGCAAAGGGACAAGATCCTGGATAATTATCGGTACTTAAAGAAAGGAAACAATAATGGCAAAGAGGGCAAGAAAAAGCGAGAAACTCGAAGGTTACCCCGCACAGGTGGAAACAGCGCTGAAAAAGCTCACAAAAGAGGCTTATGCCGCTGAAAAAGGACGACCAACTTCCTGGGAAAAGGCAAAAATGGCAAATCACTCTAACGCACTGAACCATTTCCCTGAACAAGTCAGAAAAACTGTGTCTAAATACCCAAAAAAGGTACAGAACCAGATGAAAGATGCAATGAAACTCTGGATGGAAAACAATGACCTCGATGCGGTAAATACGCTGGTATTTATGATACAGCAAGGCGTAGCACCTGGGAATCTCAGAAAATTCACGAAAGCAGCATCAAAGAAAAAAAGCTCTACAAAATCCAGCAGTAAATCTAAATCAAAGAGCGTCTCTAAGAGTAAACCACAAAAACGGAAAGCCGGGTCAAAAACCAGCTCAGCCAAAAGAACAACCAGCAAATCAAAAGCAAAAGCAGCATCAAAGCAAAAACCCAAAAAATCGGCACAGAAAAAAACTTCAACTTCAAAGACAACATCAAAAAGCAAAACCACCAAAAGATCTGCTGCCGGAAAGAGCACAACAAAACCCAAAACAAGATCAGCAGGCAAAAAAACTGCCTCTAAATCTTCGAAAACAACCGCAAGGAAAAGCACACCCAGGAAAACCACAACAAGGAA
>CAZAYB010000054.1:10326-13687 GCA_964489215.1 uncultured Pirellulales bacterium | reverse complement strand
TAGGCGGAGGAATGATTACAGAAGTGCAGATACTGCCTACGATATACCACCTTCAAAGACTTGGCAGGGTAGGCGATATACATATTTGCGCACTGAACAGTGCTCCCCTGAAAAAACTTGTAGAAAGCGAATCTCTAAAAAAAGCTTTCCCGGGCTCATCTTTTACCGCTCATCCTTCACTTGATACAGACCCGGAGAAAATGTTTCCGGACATATCTGAAAAAGTGATAGCATCTTTGCCGCAGCAAAGCATAGTTATTGTTGCAGTTCCCGACCAGGTTCATTATTCCATTATGCAGTTTGCGATGAAGCACAATCACCATATTATTTGCGTCAAGCCTCTCGTCCAGCAACACAGACAAGCCGTCGAGATTGAAAAGGAGGCTTATCAAAAAGGCCTTGTTATAGGCGTTGAATACCATAAAAGGCTCGACGACCGGGCGCTAATGGCAAGACAGTTGTACAATGACGGCAAATTCGGCGAGTTCAAAGTGGGTCATGCGGAAATGAATGAGCCGTATTATTACCGCTATTCAAACTTTCAGAACTGGTTCACTTGTGAAAACTCGGACATGTTCACCTATGTCGGATGTCATTACGTAGATCAGGTACATTTTATTACCGGCCTTATGCCCACGGCTGTATCAGTTTACGGCATAAAGGACAAGTTTCCCAATGGAAAAGAAGGGTATCTTTTCACTGACGGCAGGGTATTCTGGGAAAACGGAGCCTGCCTGCACCTGACTGATGTTATGGGTTATCCTGACGATGCGCCGGGGGGTAATTACCAGGGACTGAGAATGTATTGCTCCGGGGCTGATAAGTGCGGAATGCTCTTTCACGATGACCAGTACCGCGGGGTCGAACATTCTTATATTTCAAAAGGTAATGACCCGGGCGACACCTATTATGCTGAACCAAGTCCGGACTACTTCAAATATGTATATCTCGGCGGAGAAGGACTAACACCTGTCGGCTATGGGTACCGCTCGATAAAACTCATTTTTGACAATATTCAGAAGGTGCTCGGAAAACAGCTAAAGCAAAGACAGCAGTTGATTGAACAGTTCGACCGCGAGGGTGTAATGGCTACACCGAAAAACAGCTCGTATAACGAACTGGTAGTTGAAGCGGCAAGATTATCAATAAACAATGGCGGAAAAACCGTTAATATTAATTATGGCGAAAATCCAAACGTAAGTTTATAAAAAAAAACGGAGAACAAAATGGCAAAAGAATTTCCACTTAATCCAGTCAAAGTTAAACCGGTAGATACTAAATACAGAAAAATCAGCGGCAGTTTACCTGATGAAAATACAATAAGAGAGCTTGAAAAACTCAGAAAATATGAGGCTCGCAGCATGAGGGGTCAGCCGCCGGTCATCTGGGATAAAGCAGAAGGTTTCCAGATATATGACAGCAATGGAAATATGTGGCTTGACTTTTCATCCGGGGTACTTATCACAAACGCAGGGCACGGCAGAAAAGAAATTGTAGAGGCTATAGTAAATCAGGCCCAAAAGCCGCTGCTGACAACTTACTGCTTTCCCAACAGGCCGAGAATAGACCTTGCGGAAAAACTTGTCTCGATTACACCTGAAGGTCTGGACAAAGTATTCCTTCTCAGCACAGGCTCGGAAGGGACCGAATGTGCACTGAAACTGATGCGTACTAACGGCTGTAAAACCGGCGGAGAAGCAAAAAAGGTAATCGTAGCCTTCAATGACGCCTTTCATGGAAGAACGATGGGTTCTCAGATGATGGGCGGTTCACCCGGCGGGAAGGATTGGATAAAAAATCTCGACCCGGACATAGTCCATGTACCGTTCCCGGATGGATTCCGCAATGAAGACACCTCTTTTGATTTGTTCGAAAAGTCGCTTGCGGACCTCGGAGTTAATCCTGATAATGTAGCTGGTGTAATCAGTGAAACATATCAGGGAGTAGGACCTAACTTCATGCCTCCCGAATACGCCCAGTCACTTCGCAAATGGTGCGATGACCACAAGGCATTGCTCTGCTTCGATGAGGTACAGGCAGGTTTCGGAAGATGCGGTACAATGTGGGGCTTCGAGAACTATCAAGTCACACCTGACATTTTCTGTATGGGTAAGGGATTCAGCAGTTCGCTTCCGATCAGCGGAGTTGTCGGACGAGCTGAAGTAATGGACCTGTACGGCCCGAACGAAATGACCAGCACCCATTCTGCAAATCCAGTTTGCTGCCGATCTGCCCTTGAAAGCATTAAAATAATAGAAAAAGAAAACCTCGTCGCAAACGCCGCAAATCTCGGTAAAATACTCAAAAAAAGACTCGATGCCATTAAAAACAAACATTCCGAACATATCGGATTCGCACCCTGCAAAGGTCTTGTCGCAGGTCTGCTGGCAATCAAACCCGGCACTAAGGAACCGAATTACGACCTTGCCTGGGAAGTGATATACCGATCTTTTCAAAAGGGGCTTATGATGTTCGCTCCGGTAGGTGTCGGCGGCGGATGTATTAAAATAGCACCTCCGCTTTGTATTAGTGAAGACGCTGTAAATGAAGCCTGTGATGTTCTCGATGAAGTTTTTGAAGAACTGCTTGGCTAAACAGTGCAATAAAAACTACTTAAGCCGGAATTATAAAGCAATTACTAACTTTGCATACTATTTTACTTGATTTAAATTCAATTAGCAGTATATTTTGGTTAACCAAACACTAATATACCAAAATTGATAATCAGGAATTATATGGCTGCCCAAAAGGCGAATTTATTAAAACAAATACAAAAGGTAAATATAGAAAAACCTTCTGATATAATTATACGTCAAATTCAGGAGCTTATATCAAAAGGAGTGGTTAAGCCAGGCGACAAGCTCCCCGCTGAAAGAGAGCTCGCTGAGTCTTTTAATGTAGGCAGAGGCCACATCAGAGAAGCTATTAAGAAACTTGAGTTCTATGGTATACTTGAGACTTATCCCCAGGACGGTACTTATGTTAGCGGACTTGGAGCCGGGGCGCTTGAAGGTCTTATCAGAAATATACTCAAGCTAAACAACAGTGATTTGCAGTCATTAGTTGAAACCCGTTCTATTCTTGAAACCGAAGCGATCAAACTTACTTGCGAAAGAGCAAGCGATAAGGAACTTGAGGAAATAGAGTCAGCCCATCTTGAATATCAAAAAAAAGTTGAGGCAAATGAAAACGGGCTGGATGAAGATTTGATTTTCCACCTGAAAATCTCTGAATTCTGCCACAATTCGGTCTTGTTTTCCATGATTAGTTTATTAACTCCGGAAATGCTGAAAATTTCTTATCAAAAGAAATCCTGCGCTGATAAGAGATATATAAAAGCACTCGATGAGCATGAACAGAT
>CAZAYB010000054.1:0-10226 GCA_964489215.1 uncultured Pirellulales bacterium | reverse complement strand
GAACACGGCTGGTCAAACCTTTTTAATTTTAAGGAGACCGTAACCGTGGAAAATATCCAAAAGCACGGACGGATTGATTTATTCTTTTTTATTGGCGATGATTTCAAATTTTTAATAAATAAATATACTCAGCTGACCGGCACACCTCCAATGCCGCCCATCAAGCACCTTGGATTTCATTACCTTGTCCAGGGAACGCCTATTTCACATTATGAAGCCTTTCCACAGTGGCGTAAACGCGGGTATCCGATTGACGGATGTATTACTTTCACCGACAGAGCGGTTATAACCGAAAAAGATATAGCTAAAGTGGAAAAAACCGCGAATCAAATTCACGACCTCAACGGAAGGTTTGGGTTTTATTTTGATCTCAAGCCAAGCCCCGGAACTTTTAAGGATGTTAACCCCGCTGACAGAAACTATCCGCACAATGACTGGAACTATTTCAGAAAAATCATAAGAGAACGCTTAATCGAAAAAGGTGTTGACTGGTTTTGGGTGGATGAAACTGACGATTACGGCAGAGTCGATACCTGTGATGAACGTTTTCCTTTCCACCTGTATAAAGTTATGTCTGATGAACTATTGAAACACACAGGCCAAAGGCCTTTTCTATGCGGACGAGGCGGTTATGCTGGTTGTCAGAGGTTCGGATACCCCTGGATGGGAGATCTTGAATATGATTACAGTACAATACTGGCCAACCTGAATAACGGTTTTATCGGTGTCGGCTTTTCAACGCATGATATGGCTGGAGCGGGTCTGGGTAATAAATCCGAGGAATACTATCTTAATGGGGTTAAGCTGAATTTGCTGAATCCAATAACACAGTGCAATGCTTGGGTTCCCAACCAGAAACCCTCACATCGTCCCTGGGAATGGTCAGAAAATGCAGAAAAGGTTTTCAAAGAATTTCTTGAACTGCATTATCGGCTTGTTCCTTACTTTTACAGTACAGCCTGGCAGACTCATTCTACCGGCATACCAGCATGGCGAAGCCTGGTTTTGGACTATCCTTATACCGAAGAATATTATACCAGCGATCAGATAATGGTCGGAGATTTTATCATGGCAGCCCCTCTTTATGAGAAAAGTATAAGAGATATATCATTGCCGCCCGGCGATTGGTATTACTATTTCAATACCAAAAAATACAAAGGCCCTATGATCATTAAGGAATGGCAAAGCAGCGATGATGAATATCCGGTTTTCATAAAAGCTGGTGCGATAATTCCTCAGATGCAGCCGATGAAATATATTTTTGAAAAGCCGGTAGAAACATTGCTGGTTGACATCTATCCATCTGACCGGTCTTCATTTAAGATTTACGAAGATGACGGCACAACAATGGATTATTTAAACGGAAAATTCAGGTTGACCGAAATTATATCCGAACAGGGCAATAAAGGGATAAAACTCACACTTCATACTTCCGGAAACTATTGCGAAAAGTCGGCCAAAAAACTTGTTTTCAAGGTTCTGGCCAAAAAACCAGCAAATGTAATCGTGAATAATATAAAAACAAAACGAGTACATAAAAAGCAGCTTCTCAGGGAGAAAAAAACAGGATGGGGTTATTTCAAAGATGAGCTGACTGAGTCAGATCGAGTTTTTATCAAACTGGCTAATGACAAAAAAGACCAGACTGTAAAAATAATCTTTTAGATCAACGTAGTAATCACTTTTAATCGGCAATGGCAACATATCTTGACCTGATAAGTGATGTACCTGAAAACTGCATAATTAAAAGTTGAATCTTTTAAAGAAGGAACTGACATTTATGAATTTTAAATTGATTTTTCCATCATTGCTGATTTCATTACTGGCAATTTCTGTTTTTTCCGACAAGCCCTCATATAACATTGCCCTTAATAAGAAATATACTTGTACCCAATTCCATCCTGGCAACAGGTATGGTAACTGCGCGGATGAAAATGACATTATTCAGCTGACAGATGGACACACTTCACTGAATCAGACCGGCGAACCTTTTTTATGGTTTAGAAAATCCTCAGTTGCATGGAGAGCCAAACCGTGGATAACCATTGAAATAGATCTGGAAAAAACATCGAGGGTAAATCAGGTAACTTATGTTACTTCTGCCGGCATTCATGGCTTCTTCTGGCCTAAAAATATTTACGTACTGACCAGCCTTGACGGGAAAACATATCAGCTCATTACAGATATGATACAGGACAATAAACCGACCCTGCCCGAATACGGAAAACCTACAACTGAAGAGCCAATCAATTACAAAATAAAATCAAGAAACTTTTCAGCCAATGCCAGATATATAAAGCTGGTTATAAATCAGGTAGCATATATCCACGTTGCCGATGAGATAGAGGTTTTGGGCAATCCAGATGCTTCCGTATCTGATGAAACTGATTTTTTGAAAGTTACAGGAGAAGGCAAAGAGCTTTTCACAAAGCTTAAATATTCAACCAGAATCGTCTCAGAAGCAGAACAGATGAAAAATGAATGCCAATTATTAGGCATTGATTCTGCCGGCCGTTTTGACAATGTAAGCAAGATGCTCAGTGACTTATGTTCCAGCCAGCTTGATTATAAAACCTTTTCGACTATTGTTCCCAACACCGAAATAGATTTTGAACTGCTCAGAATTAATGCTGAGATTTTGAACAAAAAAGGGAACCAAGGAATTATAACATGGCTTGACACTAAATGGAATCCAGTCGATGTTTACTCAGTCCCTGAAAAAACAGACACAGAAAAAAAGTTATTTTTAGCCAACGGCGAACAGAGAGGACAGGTGATAAACATCACCAATTGTGAATCTTTTGACAAAAATGTCAAAGTCTCAATCCAGCTGCCCGAAAAAATTAAAAAATCAGATTTCGTTTATCTTCGCAAAGTCCTGTGCAATGATAACCAAATGAACTGTCTCGTCTATAACATCCTTGACGACCCCTTTGAATCAATCCAGGAAAACAACCTTTATATCCCCTCCGGAATGACGCAGCAGTTGTGGATCGATTTTAAACCGAAAACCTTAAAAACCGGCACTTACAACATACCTGTAATAATTACAGACGATAAAAACTCAACAAAAATTAATTTTGAAATTAATATATCCAGGCATCCTTTCCCAAAAAAACTCACACTTGACCTGGGAATGTGGGACTATATAACCAGTGCAACCAAAAAAAGGTACAATCTCACAAAAGACCAGATCAAAACCCTCCTGAACATTATGAAAGAGTTTAAGTACAATAGGCCATGGATACCCGGCTCATACCTGCCAAACCTTGATGACAGTTTTTTCGATAATAAAGACGAACTTATCGTGAAACCAGACTTTACCGAGATTGACAACTGGATTGACACCTTTGACTTTGCTGATAACTATTACATAACAGGACTAAGAACTGTCTTTGGCACTGTAAGTTTTTCAAAACAGCCCAAAAGATACTTTAAACGTGTAGAAGAACTTGCAAACGCCTTTAACAAATATCTTTTACAAAAAGACATAAAACAGAGCGTCTACATAATACCCGTCGATGAACCTCATACAGCCGATCAGCAAATAAGATCAGTAAAGACTGCCCTTGCTATAAAAAAGGGAACTGAAAATCAAAAGTCAAAAATTAAAATATTCGTGGATACAGTTCATGGCTATCCAAAAACTGAGGCGGATGTAATTGATGGAGAAACGATATACTCCGTCTCCGATGACATCTGCGCTCACTATCAGATATTTCTGAATTTTCTCGAAAAATCACAGGCTCAGGACTTTTATAAAAACATGATTGACCAGAAAAAGGAGTTTTCATTTTATAACACTCTAACGCCGGCCAGAAGTTTTGACCCCTATTATTATTATCTGCTCCAGCAGTGGGTCTGTTACAAATACAAAGCAACCGGCTCCGGTTACTGGCAATTCTATGACCTTCCGGAAGATTCCAATTTCAATGATTACGCAATTGAAAAACTAATCTATTCGCCTTTTTACTCCAATAACAAAAAAACATATATCACTAAGCACTGGAAAGCTATTTATGAAGGCCGACAGGATTATGAGTACCTTGTTATGCTTAAAGAAAGAATTAAGAATGAAAAATCCGTCGCAAAAAGCGAACAATTCGAAAAACTTCTTTATGATGTACTGAACAAAACAGTTCAGCCGTTGATTGATTACACCAGCAAAGAACTGAGCCTGTGGGATGCTAATCCTGAAATATACACTACACATCTGCACTGGAAAACAAAAAAAGACAGATCGGTAAGCGAAAAACAAAGAAAAAGAATATGGCAGGTTCTTAATAAAGACCCAAAGCATAAGGGGACTTGTGAGAACGGTTTTTTTGATATAACCAAATTCGGCGCTGTTGCAGACGATGAGTTATTTGACAGCAATGCTATAAACCGAGCGATAACCAAGTGCAGTAAAAGCGGCGGCGGAGTTGTGAAAATACCAGATGGAAGATTCCTCTGCAAGCCAATTCAATTAAAGAGTAATGTAGAATTAAATCTTGCCGAGAATGCTGTACTTTTTTTCAGTGATACTTTCACCCATTATCCAATCAGGCCTGTCCGGCACGAAGGAATAGAAATAGTGGGCTATTCTGCTCTCATCTACGCCGATAACGCCAAAAATATTGCCATTACCGGCAAAGGTAAAATCAATGGCAACGGCAAAAAATGGTGGCGCCGTTACAGGGACTTCAAAAGGAAATTCAAAAAAAATCAGCCTCTTGAACCTATAAATGAACACCATAAAAAAATACTAAATGGCAACAAAAACAAACCCCACAGATCCGTTGGATGGTTTTTTCCAAGGCCAATGCTGATTGATTTGAGAAATTGTCAAAATGTAATTATCCAGGACATAACAATTAAGGATTCACCTTTCTGGATGGTTCACCCAACCTATTGCGAAAATGTATTGATTTCCGGAATAAAAACTTCAGCCAACGGCCCAAACACCGACGGGGTTGACCCAGACTCAAGCAAAAATGTAATTATCGAAAACTGCGTCTTTTATAACGGCGATGACTGCATAGCAATAAAAAGCGGATATAATGAAGACGGACTTAGAATAAACATACCCACCGAAAATGTTATTGTAAGAAACTGCACAATGAATTTCAGTGATGCAAGTTCAGTGGCAATCGGATCAGAAACCAGCGGAGGAATCAGAAATGTATTAATCGAAAACTGTCTGCTAAAAAACGCTGACAGAGCCATACGAATAAAAACCGCCAGAGGCAGAGGTGGGGTTGTAGAGGCAGTAAGAATCAATAATTTGAAAATTGAAAATATGAGAAAAAAGGTTTTCGAGATTACGGGAATGTATGATTCAAGCACACCTCAGCAAGTCAATGCGGGCACCCCACACATTAGAGACATTCGTATATCGAATATACAATGCCGAAGCCCAGAGGCAGACTGGTTTTGTGAAATAACCGGCCTGGTCGAAAAACCGTTTGAAAATTTTATGTTTCACAATATCGAAGCTTCAGCCAAAAGTGCAATATCATGCACTGACGTCAAAGATGCAGTGCTTAAATGTGTAAGATTAGAAACTTCAAATCAACTAAAGCCAAGGCTGACAAGAACTTCAGGATTTAAATGGACAGAAAAATGAAATTACTAAAATCAGCAAAAGACAGATTTATTTCTTTTAAGAAATGCAAAACGAAAGTTTCTTTTACTTTATCTTTCTCTCTTCTAATCTTTTTCAACGCCGTGTATGCGGACACTTTCTTGAAAAGTCCAGACTCTAACCTGAAAGCTGAGTTTAACACCAGAAACAACAAGTTGCATTTTAAGATGTATTTAAATGAGGCTGCCGTGATTAACAACTCTCCTGTCGGTATAATCGTTGACGGCCAAAATCTTACAGAAAATATCTTGATTAAAAGAACTGAATATTCAAATATTTCCCAAACATATCCAATACGCTCAGTTCATTCGAAAGCAAAAAATCATTGCAATACAGTTAAAATTCACTTAATAAACCAAAAACTCAATATGCCAGGATTTTTTGAGGCTAGAGCTTATAATGACGGATTGGCTTTCAGGCTTGTTTTTGAAAATTCGCAAAAGCGAGAGGTCTCGGCTTACGGAGGAACTTTTTTTGATCTGCCAGACAATAGCTTATTATGGTACCATACTAATACAGAGGAATACGAAGGCTGTTACAATCGTATTGTTTTATCTGACATTGCTCACGAAACATTCATGGCTCCGCCGGTCACTGTAGAACTGCCCGACAAAAACGGCTTTCTCGCCATTACAGAAGCTGCTCTTATAAATTTCACCGGCATGAGTCTTATGGCACAAAAAAACGGAAATAATACGGTACTTAGAGAGTATTTTAAATCCGGCGGTAATTTTCGACTTACCACTGACATTACAACTCC
The DNA here is from genome assembly GCA_964489215.1 of uncultured Pirellulales bacterium. GTDB lineage: Bacteria > Planctomycetota > Phycisphaerae > Sedimentisphaerales > Anaerohalosphaeraceae > CAZAYB01. The sequence goes on along the minus strand of CAZAYB010000054.1, from coordinate 3,840 downwards.
ATGGCGGGTGATAATGACAGGGCAGGACCTCAACACACTCGTAAACTGTGATATTATTTATAACTGCTGCCCAGAACCCGATGAAAAGCTGTCATCAGCTTCGTGGATAAAACCCGGCAGATGTGTTTGGAGCTGGCTCGGTGGAGGAGGCGTAACATATAAAAACATGAAATTATACGCTCAACTTGCCGGGCAATTGGGTTTCGAATACAATCTTATAGACGAAGGATGGGGACACTGGGACAAAGAACATACCGGCAAAAAGAAGTGGGATCTAATTAAAGAGTTGGTTGATTATTCGAAAAAATATAATGTTAATACGTGGGTCTGGAAAGCCTGTAAAGACCGAAAAGGAATAAAAGGAATATATAACAAGAATGAAAGGTTAGACTTTTTCCAAAAATGCAGGCAAGCGGGTGTGTCAGGAGTAAAAATAGACTTCATGAATAGTGAATCAAAGAAAATGGTCAATTTTTATAATCAGACACTGCAAGATGCAGCAGATTATAATCTTATGGTTAATTTTCACGGATCCAACAAACCAACCGGACTGAACAGAACATACCCAAATGAAATGACCAGAGAGGGAATTTACGGGCTTGAACGCGGCCTGAGAGCCTGGGCACGACATAATACAATTCTGCCTTTTACACGTTTTCTGGCTGGTCACGCAGATTACACCCCCTTAAGCTTTTCTGAGCGAAAAGGTGAAACTACATGGTCTCATCAGCTCGCGACTCTCATTGTTTTTACCAGCCCTTTAATGGTATACGCCGAACATCCCCGGAACATCCTTGACAATCCTGCTTGTAATTTCATAAAGAACATGCCCACTGTATGGGATGAAACCATAGTTTTGCCTTTCAGCGAAATAGGTAAAAAAGCAGCTTTTGCAAGACGTAAAAATAAATGCTGGTATATAGGAATACTGAACGGTTATGAAAAGAATGAAGTAAAGCTCAAACTGAACTTCCTTGATCAGAAGCAGTATTCTTTGACACAATTCAAAGACGTATCCGAACAGAGCAATGCTTACAGTCAGGACAAGACAAAGACAGACAGAAACGAAACATTGATTATTAAATTGAATAAAGGCGGAGGTTACGCAGCAGTGTTGTCCCCGCTTTAGCATCATTTACCAATCGGCAATAGATCTGCATTTCAATGAAAGGAAACGCAATATGTACTGGAATATCAATAACAGATTCTTTCTAAAATGTTCAACTCTTATAATTATAAGTATTTGTCTTTTTTCATGCACTTCAGAAAAACAAAACAACAAAAACATTAAGCTTTCAACAGGAAATTTTGATATCAAATCTAACAGCCCTAAACTGTCTCTCAATGGAGAGTGGATGTTCTGCTTTGACCCCAGAAGTGATTTATGCGCACTCAAAGATGCGATCCCCCTATCAGATTGGTCCCGAAAAATGGTCCCTTGTACTTATAACATGGGAGAAAAAAAATATTACCAGGGAAAAACATGGTACAAAAAGTCATTTAAATTAAGTGCTGGCCATTTCAAAAACAAACAGGCTATGCTTCGTTTTCTCGGTGTCGCTCTAAGGTCAAAAATTTGGGTGAACGGTTTTTTAGCAGGTGAAAATCATTTTGGGTGGATACCCTTTGAAATCGATATTTCTGATCACCTCAAAGCGGGTCAAAACGAGATTATCGTTATGGTTGACAATGAAATATTAGCAAAAGCTATTCCCGACAGCAATTGGGACGGATGGTGGTACTACGGCGGCATTTACAGAGATGTTTATATCGATTTCAGACCCGCTTGTAACATCAGCAATCTTTATCTTGAAACAGCACAGGCAAAGGAGCAATGGGATTTTTCTATTAAAGTTCAATTACATAATTCCCTTGATTATTTCAAAATGACCAAGGCTGAAACAGCCATTCTCGACAATAAAAATAACATCCTCTTTAAAAAAAGCAGAACTGTAAATTTGCAGCCCGGCAATAATCTTATCACCTTCAATGACCGTTTGAGAAAAGTCAAAGAGTGGTCGCCAAAAAACCCAGACCTTTACAGGCTTATATGCAAATTAAAAAATGACAGCGAACATAAAATAGAAATACAGGCAGCTTTCCGTGAGATAAAAATAGAAGGCTCACAAATACTGCTTAATTCAAAACCGTTGGTGATACGTGGTATAAATGTTCATGAAGAACATCCCGATTACGGCAATGCTCTGCCGAGAAGTTTAATCAAGTCAACTCTTGACGACATTGAGAAACTCAACGTTAACTTTGTACGAACCGGCCATTATACGCAACACCCTTATTTCTATGAAATATGCAATGAGAAAGGATTTATTGTCTGGACGGAAATACCCGCATGGAAAACGAAAACAGAATCGCTCTCCGACCCAGAAATATATCAGCTTTACGGAAAGGAACAGTTAAAAGCGATGGTCGAGCAGTATCGTAAATACCCTTCGATTGCGATATGGTCTATAGGTAACGAATTCAAATCCGACCGTCCGGCTGCCCTTGAATATGTAAAAAAAACTGTTTCACTTGTAAAATCCATGGACTCAACACGGCTTGTAACATTTGCATCAGATAGACACAGGGGAAAAGACAGTATCAGCGGCGTCTCAGACTTATGCTATGACCAAGTAGATATAATAGCTCTGAATGAATATTATGGCTGGTATTACGGGACCGACTCGGACCTGGGTCCTAAACTTGATGAGATACACGCCCTGCATCCTCAAAAACCAATCGTCATAAGTGAACTTGGAGCCGGTGCTGCACCAGACGGTAATATTGAAAGGGAAAAATATCATTCACGAAAGAACTATTCACTAATTCATCAATGTGAACACTTAAAAGAGCATCTGGAACAGATTTATGCTCCTTCCAGAAAGAATTATGTCAGCGGAGCGATGATTTGGGTGTATGCAGATTTTTACGACCCGCACAGGATCAAATCTACCCACCCCACAGCCTGGAAAGGTGTGAACCTGAAAGGCCTTGTAAGCTTACAAAGAAAGAAAAAGCCCTCATACAAAATAGTAAGTGATTTTTATCAAAACATTGATAAAGACAACAAACCTTGATACTGTAATGAAACAATCTTTTTTGATATCAACTTTTTTATTCCTTTTGCCTTCGTTGCTGTCTGCCAGGGGCATTGACTTTGACCTTGTTCCTGACAGAATAGCTGAACAAAGCAGAGGAAGATCTATAATCGCCTGCACGTTTTACTATGATCTGCTTCAAGGATTGCGGCCGGTTGCTGAAGACTTCACAGCCAAAACGGGAATTAACGTAAATGTCCAGAGCGTACCCTATGAGCTTTACGAAATGTGGCTTCAGTCTCGATTTCTGGCTGGCCGGGCACCGGAAATAATGATTCTCGAAAATGTAGATTTGTTCTGGAGATATGGCCAGGACGATATGATAACCAATTTTGATTCGCTTGTCGAAAAACCTAACCGCTTCGACCCCCAAAAGAAAAAATGGATAAAATTATTTTTTCCTTCTGCCATATCTCATCTATTGGACCCGGCTGGTCATTTATATATGCTCCCCTTTACTCAATACGGCACAGGATATTTTTATAACAAAAAAATTTACGAAAAAGCCGGCGTCGTTACACCTGAAACATGGACAGAAATGATAAGCACCTTCCGGAAAATCAAGGAAATGGGACTGCCTCCTCACGCCAGTACTTACAAAAAAGATTATGTTACGATTATCTGGGTTGCCGACAGGATATTAAATTGTTTTTTTCGACCAACGATACCGCAGCGGTCACGCGGTTCTTGCGGGACTTCGAGGACACACCCCATGCGGCCCGGCTGCGCGGCACCTGGCTCG
>CAZAYB010000053.1:0-13847 GCA_964489215.1 uncultured Pirellulales bacterium | reverse complement strand
AAGTCAGACCGGCCAGGTTGCCCTTGCCAGAATACTTACCGCAGGATTCGGGCTCTTCGCCACTGCTGCCGCTTTCTACGCTTCCACTCACGAGCACATTGTTGCTGCATGGAGTGTTCCGCTTTCTCTTTTCGCAGGGCCGATACTGGCACTTTTTGTGCTGGGTATCTTCACAAGAAGGGGCAGTTTCAAAGCATGGCTTATTGCAGCAGCTGTTGTCGTCTCGGCAATGTTAATAATTCAGAATAATTCGAACCTCTCCGGTAAAATTCACTGGGTTTACTACTTCCCGATATCTTCGATGGGGACCTTGCTGCTGTCAGTTCCGGCAAGCTTTTTAACAAGTTCTTCTAAATGTGAGGCTGGCCTGACAATCTGGCACAAAAACACAGATTAGCAAACTATTTGCCAAAAGGGGGGTTTCATGTTAGAATTACCATCCATTTGAATTGATTCTATGATTTTTTATGAAAGGGGGCTTAAATGCTTACTAAAAAACTTGGATTTACGGAACTTGAGCTGACACGTGTAGGCCTTGGGACCTGGGCGATAGGGGGGCCATGGCAGTACGGATGGGGCCCGCAAAATGATGAAGACTCTAAAAACGCAATAAAAGAGGCACTGGATAACGGTATTAACTGGATAGATACCGCCTGGGCATACGGCTGCGGACATTCCGAAGAGGTAATAGGCAAGGCTTTGAAGGAAGTAAGCGAAAAACCGATAATTGCCACCAAATGCGGCCTTGTCTGTGATGAAAACAAGAAACGAAAACCTGACCTGAATCCGGACTCAATAATGCGTCAATGCGAACAAAGCCTTAAACGGCTGGGGATAGAGGCAATAGACCTGTATCAGATGCACTGGCCCAATCCGGACAATATGGTTGAAGAAGCCTATGAAGCCATGGCTAAATGTGTTAAACAAGGGAAAGTAAGGTACCTCGGGGTTTCAAACTTCAGCCCGGAGCAAATGGAACGTGTAAGGAAAATTCACCCTTTGGCTTCATTACAGCCTGTTTATAATATGCTCACAAGAGAGATTGAAGAAGAAACCCTTCCATATTGCCGGCAGAACAATATCGGTGTGATATGCTACAGCCCTATGGAAAAAGGACTGCTGACCGGTAAATACGGAAAGGACGCCCGGGAAAAAATATCAGAAAATGATGTAAGGCAGACCGATCCGAATTTTAAGGAGCCAAGGCTAAGCGCCAATCTTAAACTGCTCGAAGGCTTAAAGGACATCACCCGGCGAAATGATAAAACCCTTGCCCAGCTTGCGGTGGCGTGGGTCCTTAGAAAGGATGAGGTAACCGCTGCTATAGTAGGCGCCAGAAAGCCGGGCCAGATAAGCGAAACGGCAAAGGCTGGCGACTGGATTCTAAGTCACGAAGATCAAAATCAAATTGAAGAGCTTATGGAGAGCATTTATGGCTAAAAAGTTTAATAAATATGAAAGCCCTCTGGTTAAAAGAAACGCCTCTGAGGCTATGAGCGAACTTTTCTCGCCTGAAATGAAATTCGCCACATGGCGAAAGTTATGGCTCGAACTTGCAAAAGCCGAAAAACAGCTCGGGCTCGATATCACAGATGAACAGATAAACCAGATGGCTCAGCATCTTGACGATATAGACTTTGCCAGGGCAGGTCGATATGAAAAAAAGTTCCGCCATGATGTTATGGCACATGTTCACACTTTCGCTGATGCGGCCCCAAAGGCAGCGGGGATAATACACCTCGGTGCAACAAGCTGTTATGTCGGGGATAACGCCGATCTTATTATTTTAAGGGGCGCTCTTTCAATACTGGCTGCAAAACTGGCGTCGGTAATCGACAAACTTGCTGCCTTCGCTAAAAAATACAGGAACATGCCCACCCTGGGCTTTACCCATTATCAGCCAGCTCAGCTTACAACTGTCGGCAAAAGGGCTACTTTGTGGTGCCAGGATTTCGTTATGGACCTAAAAGCTGTTCAAGACTGTATTGAAAATATGCCCTTTAGAGGGGTCAAGGGTACAACCGGAACCCAGGCTTCATTCCTGGCTCTGTTTAACGGGGATTATAAAAAGGTAAAAAAGCTCGACCAGATTGTAACCAAAGCTTTTAACTTCAAAAAAAGCTGTGATGTAACCGGTCAGACATACCCGCGAAAGATAGATTCGATGGTGCTTAACTGTCTTTCGCTTATCGCACAGTCCGGTCATAAGATGTGCAACGATATCCGCCTTTTAGCTAATCTCAAGGAAATGGAAGAACCGTTCGCAAAGTCTCAGATCGGCTCTTCAGCTATGGCATATAAAAGGAACCCGATGAGATGTGAACGGGCTACATCACTGTCAAGACTGGTTATATCTCTTGCGTCAAACCCTGCACAGACTGCTGCTGAGCAGTGGCTCGAAAGAACCCTTGACGACTCGGCTAACAGGAGAGTGAGCATACCCGAAGCTTTTCTGGCAACAGACGGAATTCTTGAAATACTTATAAACGTAACATCTGGACTTGTCGTTTACCCAAAGGTTATACAGGCACGAATTGAGGCTGAGCTTCCCTTTATGGCAACTGAAAACATTCTCATGGCAGCGGTAAAGGCAGGAGGGGACCGTCAGAAACTTCATGAAAAGATAAGGGTTCATTCCCACAATGCCGCTAAGCAGGTAAAAATGTACGGAAAAAGCAACGACCTGATCGAAAGGTTGAAAAAGGATCCTGACTTCAGCAAAATTGACTTCGATTCTGTAATGCAGCCTGTAAGCTATATCGGGGCAGCAGCGGCACAGGTTGATGAGTTCATTACCAATAACGTTACCGCTATCAGAAGAAAGTACAGTAAAAAAATTAAAAAAGAGGTCAAGCTTAAAGTTTGAATATTTTCAAATCAGTAATCAAAAATATATTTTACAAAGGTCACAGGAGAAACTGATGCAGCGAGAACAACTGATAAAAAGAATCAGGGAAACAGCCTATCTCGAAGGCGATTTTACATTAAGAAGCGGAAAAAAAAGCAAGTATTACCTTGACAAATACCTTTTCGAGACCTGTCCTGATATTCTTAGCGCACTTGCGGAGGAATTTGCCAAACATGCAGACAGCGATGTAACGATGATAGCCGGTGCAGAACTTGGCGGTGTCGCCCTTGCCGCTGCAACAGCTATGCAGACGGACAAACCATGGATAATCATACGCAACAGTAAAAAAGGTTACGGCACCGGCAAAATGATAGAAGGTGTGCTTACCGAAAACGACGTGGTCCTTCTGGTCGAGGATATCGCAACAACAGGAGGCCAGGTAATAGAAGCTGCCCGGATAATAACTGAAGCAGGAGCAAAGCTGAAAAAAATTGTATCCGTCATTGACCGTAAACAAGGTGCATCGGAAAATATTGAAAAGGCAGGCTTTGATTTCGACAGTATATTGACAAAAGATGATTTAGGAATTAAGGATTGAGTCTTTGTGATAATTTTATATATACTCAATGCGGTTATGGTCCTGACGGATATCTGCGTATACTTTCGTAACGCAGCCGGGACCGAAATGGTAAACGGATAAACTTATGGAACACATTCAGCTGCTTTGTGATATCGGTGAACTGAATCATCTGTTTCGCGAGAGCATAAGCGTTGAAAATTTTATGCAGCGGACAGTCGAGATGGTAGCTTCTCACATGAAGGTCAACGTCTGCTCCATTTATATCTATGACGATGATGAAGAGCAGCTTATGCTAAAGGCCACAGTCGGTCTTAAGCCTCAGGCAATTGGAAAAGTAGCTTTGCAGCTGGGCCAGGGCCTTACCGGAAAGGCACTTAAGGAGCTAAGGCCTTTATGCGTAAGCAATGCCAACGAGGACCCGTCCAATGAGCATTTCAATGATATCGATGAAGAAAAATATGAAAACTTTTTAGCGGTGCCGATTACAAGGGGCCTGCAAAGAATAGGTGTTCTGGTTCTTCAGCGTCATAAAAATCCCTTTGAAAAACAGGACATAATGGCCTGCAGGGCTGTTGCATCTCAGCTTGCCAACATCATCGAAAACGCAAAGTTCCTGATGACAATGCATGTAAGCCATGAACCTAAGCAGGAATCCGAAATACCTGAGGAGCTTCGTTTTATCCGCGGCAAAAGCGCCTCGTTTGGATTTGCACATGCAAAGGCAAGGGTTATCGACAAGCAAAGGTCATTCGCAAACCTCATGGAGAAACACTTCGAAACGGGCTATACTATGGAGGATTTCGAAGCCGCTCTTGATATGACACGCAAACAGCTTGAAAACCTCCAGAGTCAGATTGAAGAAAAACTCTCTGATGCCGCCAGTCTCATTTTCGCTTCGCATCTTATGATATTAAAGGATCACGAATTTATCGGTACGATGCGTAAACTTATCGAGCAGGGTGAAAACCCCCCTGAAGCGGTTTTGAAAATAGCCAGCGAATATATCAGCATCTTCACCTCCAGTAAAAACGATTACGTGCGTGAAAAAGTCCAGGACATAGAAGACTTAACCGTCCGTCTTGTCGGCAACCTTATGCAGGAAAAGGAAACCCTCGGCCAGTACAGTAACCAGATTCTGATAGTGCGAAACCTTTTCCCTTCGGATTTGCTCCGGATAAGTTCCGAAGAAGCCGTCGGTATAATCCTGGTAGGCGGGGCGGTTACAAGCCACCTGGCGATTCTTGCTCGGTCGCTTAAAATACCAATGGTCGTTACGAATAAATCGGCTTTAATGAACATCAGAAAAAATATTGATGTACTCATAGACGGCGAAACTGGAAACATATATCTTGAGCCTGCACAGGATGTGGTAAGCAGTATTTCCCAGAGAATCCATGAACATCAGCAGCTCAGGGAAAAGCAGTTCATTGCCAAACCAACAACACTTACCAGCGACGGTACGCGAATAATTTTAAGAGCGAATATAAATCTTCTAAGCGACCTTGGAGTCGCATCGGAGCTTGGACTTGAAGGTATCGGGCTTTACCGCACGGAGTTCCCTTTCATAATCAGAAACGATTTTCCATCTGAAACCGAACAGCTTGTACCGTACCGCAGACTTGTCAAGGCTATGCAGGGCAAGCCGGTAGTCTTTAGAACCCTTGACATCGGAGGCGACAAGGTACTGTCTTATTATGAAAATCCCACCGAGCAGAACCCCAGTCTCGGAATGAGAAGCATAAGATTTTCACTGCAAAACAACGACGTGTTCACTTCTCAGATAAGGGCAATGCTAAGGGCCTCGGAAGGTGCCGATGTACGCATAATGTTTCCGATGATATCCAGTCTCGAGGAGTTTACAACCGCAAAGCAAATAGTGTATGAATGTATAAGTCAGCTGGAAAATGAAAACTTAAGCCACAACAGCAATCCCAAAATCGGAATGATGGTTGAGCTTCCCTCGGTGGTCAATCTGATTGACGCCTTTGCCGCTGAAGCGGATTTTTTCTCTATTGGCACTAACGACTTCATTCAGTTTATGCTCGGGGTTGACAGAACCAACCAGAATGTAGAAAATTTTTACATTCCTCATCATCCAGCTGTACTCCGAAGCATCGCTCATGTGGTCAAAAGCGTCAATCGTTCTGGAAAGGAAATCAGCATCTGCGGAGATATGGCAAGACAGACCCATTATCTGGAGTTCTTAATCGGCGTTGGTGTTCGCATTCTTTCGATAGACCCTTCAGCGGTTCCGGATGTACAAAATGCTGTAGAAAAAATTGATGTTAAGCGAGCACGCAAACTTGCTAAAAAAGTTTTAACCCTTACCACCAGCGATTCAATAGCAGAAGTGCTTGATATTCAAAACCAATTCTAACAACAGGCATAACTTTAAGTGCGCCAGGCGCCGAACCACGACAGCTCAATCAAATTTTATACTGGCTGCGGTATTGCTCGATCAGTTTGATTATTTTATTGGCCGCTGCCTTTTTGGTAAGCAGACCGAAATCTATCCATTTTTGTCCCCGGATTTTCACATACACGCTGGAGTTACGAGCCCCTATCGCTGTCGGCTTATTTGCGACGATCATGTCAGCGTTTTTTTTAGCAAGTTTTTCCTCTGCGTTTTTCCTCAGGCTCCTGTCCTCCAGTGCAAAACCTGTTACAAACTGTCCTTTCCGTTTATTCCTGCCTGCCCACTTAAGAATGTCTTTGGTAGCCTTGAAGGTAATCGTAAGATTATCTGCCGTTTTTTTAATCTTTTTCGATGATGTTCGCACAGGCGTATAATCGGAAACCGCTGCTGCCATTATAAGACAATCGCACCGGTTGAAATTATCCTTAACAGCACCGAACATCTGCTCAGTCGTCTCGACATAAATCATTTCCGAACCAATCGGCTTTCTAAGCTTTGACGGCCCGCTTATAACAATCACCTCATGACCGAGCCTGGAAGCTGCCCTGGCAAGCTCATACCCCATCCTGCCGCTGCTGGCGTTGGATATAAACCGAACCGGGTCAATATATTCTCTCGTCGCAGAAGCTGTGATTAATATTCTCATTACCGCACCGATAGCTTAATAATTGTATAAACTGAAAACCCCTGCTAACAGATTTTTTCAGCCGTCTTTACTATCTGAGCCATGATCTCGTCCGTTTCACTCATCCTCCCCATACCCTCATCCCCGCAGGCAAGTTTGCCTTTACCAGGCCCGCAAATAACCGCACCAAGTTTTTTTAACTTCTCGACATTTTCCTTAGTAACGGGATTTTCCCACATCCTTTCGTTCATCGCAGGGGCCATTATCCATGGCTTTTGCCAGCAGACACAAAGCGTCGTACTAAGCATATCATCACATATCCCCCCTGCGGTTTTAGCGATTATATTCGCCGTAGCAGGTGCCACCACCACCAAATCCGCCCATTCTGCAAGGTTTATATGCCCTATTTTATATTCACGTTCCTTTTGCCACATGGTTGTATGAACCGGCCCTTTGCTTACCGACTCAAAACTCAACGCACCAACAAACCTCTGAGCGTTTTCGGTCAGTATAGTCTGTACCCTCGCATTTGCTTGTGTCAGTTTGCTTGCAAGGTCCACTGCCTTATAGGCCGCAACTCCACCGCTGACACCCAAAAGAATATTCACGCTAAGCTCAATTTCAGCTTGAGGCGCCATCTGCAAATCCCTTAAAGCGTAGGTTTCGGTTCGGGCTTAGGACCTTCAAAATCAGCTGTTATCTTTCCCTGCTTGATCTCCTCGATAACAACCTCTATCGGTGTCATTCCCTCAACATCATCAATCAAAGGACGCGAACCTTCCATGACCTCGAACATTCTTTTCTGAATCAAGGCAGAAAGCTTAAACCTTCCGCCGATCTTGTCGATAATCGTGGTATCCTTAAGTTCATCTATCATTTCTTTTCTCCGTCATGACTTTTTATTATCTCGATTACTTCGTTTATTGCCTGTTCCAGATCGTCGTTTATCACCATATGGTCGTAATGCTGCCATGCCATTGCCGTCTCCTGGCCTGCCTTTTCAAGCCTTTTCCTGGCCGCGGCTTCATCTTCTCCCCGGGCTCTGCCGGTCATCCGGTTGCCAAGATCGCTCTGGTTGGGAGGCAAAATGAATATCATTACAACCTTTTCAAATATCTTTTTTACCTGCAGACCACCCTGGACATCTATCTCAAGTATAACCGTCTTACCCTTCTCAAGACTTTCCTCAACCTTATCGGCAGGCGTTCCGTAGTAATTACCAAAAACCTCTGCGTATTCAAGCAGGGAACTGTTCTTGATTCGATCCCTGAATTCCTCTTCGCTTACAAAATAATAGTCCCGGCCGTCCTGCTCCTTCGCACTTTTTGTCCTGGTAGTCATTGAAACGCTTAAAACAGCATCTGTCCTTTTTACCACTTCATTACAGATAGTGCTCTTACCCACACCGCTGGGCCCGCTGACTACAACAAGTTTTCCATTATTGATAGGTAACATAATTATTCAACGTTTTGAACCTGCTCCTTTATCCTGTCTATCGCGCACTTAATTTCTATTACAAGCGAACCTATATTAGAATCACAGCTTTTGCTGGCGATTGTATTTGCTTCACGCAGCATTTCCTGGCTGATAAAATCAAGCTTTCTGCCGACGTTCTGGTTTTGATTAAGACTGCCGCTAAACTGGCTAAGATGCGAGTCAAGTCGGCTAAGTTCCTCGGATATATCAGATCGATCAGCGAAAATGGCAACTTCCCTTGCCAGAAGCTCCGAATCCAGGCTAAGCTGGGCCTCGCTTAAAAGCTCATCGACCCTGCTTTTAAGTTTTTCGTGATAGTTCCTGACAACTTCATCTGTACGCGCACGTATCAGATCGAGCTTTTCCTTTATAACAGAACAATTGTTCTTTAAGTCCTCGACAATTGAGGCACCTTCTTCGTTTCTCATTTTTTGTAAATGGTCAAGAGCTTTTTCTGAAAGTTCAAGAACGGCTTTTTTCATACTCTCAGCCTGCTTGACATCCGGATGAATCGGCGAAATAACACCCGGCAAAGTGAGAAGATCAGCAAGATTTACCTCATAATTCATGCCGCTGTCTTTGGCAATACCCTCCAGCTTGTTAAGATAACCCTTTACTGCATGCTGGTCAACGTCGAAAAGGTCCTGACCGCTTACATTCTGCATCTTTACAGAGTAATTAACCGAACCTCTGCCGATACGCTTGCGAAGCAGTTTGTCAACCTCATCCTCGCAAAAACCCACAGGGTCGCTAAGGCGTATATTGGTCTTGATATAACGGTTGTTAACGGTACGTATCTCGATAGTATAAAGAATACCGTCTATTTCCTCGGAAACTTCACCAAAACCAGTCATACTGCTTATCATCTGAGGTCCTCAAATAACCAAATGTGCATACTTATAAATTATAACATCCGCTGCTTTACAAACTTAATGCAGCAGTGTATACCAATATCAAAATTGTCTACTGCTGAGGATTCTGATCTTCTGCCTCTGCAGGCGGAACCTGCTCCGGAGCAACCTGAGGTGCAAGTGCATCTGCATCCGGCACCTTGTCCTCAACCATATCAACTGCTTCAGGTACCCCCGCTTCCTGGTCGGTGGTCGGGGTCTGAACCTGAGTATCAGGCCTTAAACCAGAACCTGCGGCAATAGGCTTGTACCATTTAACCATTACAATCCCCAGTCCCAAAAACATCGCCACAAGAAAAATAGTTACCCAGGTAAAGAAATCACCGGTTTTGGTTCCTAAAAGACTTTGCGCTCCCATACCGCCAAAAGCCGCACCGAGCCCGCCGCCTTTGCCTTTTTGCAGAAGTATCATAAGTATCAAAGCTATAGCTATAAGAATCCACAACACCGCTACAATGTTCAGTACCCATGGTACTTTCGCCAAGAGGAAAAATTTCATAATGAGCCTCACATTCCTGTTTTTATTATGACCTTATATAAGGTCCGTTAGATTATATTCTAAGCTACCGTTTTTATCATGGCAGAAAAATCCTCAACCTTCAAACTCGCTCCGCCTACCAGTAAACCGTCCACATCTTCACATGCCATCAGCTCCTTTGTGTTCGCAGGTTTTGCAGAACCGCCGTACTGGATACGGATATGTTCTGCGGTCGCTGAATCATAAATTTCCGCAAGCAGAGACCTTATCATAGCATGAACCTCCTGAGCCTGTTGTGAGGTTGCGGTTTTGCCGGTACCAATTGCCCATACCGGTTCGTAAGCTACTGTTACCGCCTCAGCCTTGCCCTGGCTAAGTCCGTCAAAACCCTTCCTGATCTGATCTTCAACTATCTTTTCTGTCTGGCTCCCTTCACGCTGCTCAAGCGTCTCACCAACGCAAAGTATAGGCAAAAGCCCGCCGGTTATAGCTGCATGAACCTTCTTGTTGACCAGTTCGTCAGTTTCACCGATTACATGCCGTCTCTCAGAATGGCCCACAATTACATAACTGCAGGACACATCCTTTAGCATCGCACAGCTGATCTCGCCGGTAAATGCTCCGTTATCCTCAAAATAAATGTCCTGTGCACCAAGCGCTATGTGTGAAGAACTCAGAGCTTTCGATACTGGCTCAAGATATACAAAAGGCGGACATACCGCAACGTCAACACTGTCAATATCGCCAAACTCATTGACCAGTCCACTGGCAAGAGAAGTCGCTGTTGCCATATCCGTATTCATTTTCCAGTTGCCTGCTATAAAAGGCTTTCTCATTATTACACCTCAATTTCAGATTTAAAAAACATTAACTGCAAATTATTACAATACCGTCGTTGTACGCGGAAAACTGCCCAGCACAGATAACTGCATACAATGCTCACGTGATGCAGTAAGGGCACTGCGGAAAATCTCGTCCTCTCGATGGGCAAGAACATCAACAAAAAAGTAATATTCCCATTCCCGCTTCTTGCTTGGCCTTGATTCAATACTGCTTAAATTAAGCCCGTAACCTCTTAATTCCTCAAGCACATCAACAAGTGCACCAGCCTTATGAGCAGTGCTGAACAAAATTGAGGTCTTGTCGTCCCCGCTGGGTCGGGCATCCTCAGAACCTATAACAAGAAAACGGGTTACGTTATTTCCAATGTCTTCAATATTCTCACATACTATTTTAAGACCGTACAGCTCCGCAGCCACGCTTGAACCAATAGCCGCTGAATACTTCTCCTCAGACGCCATCTGCGCCGCTCGGGCTGTAGAGGCCACCGCGATAGTTTTGCTCTCTTCAAAAGTACTCGCCAGCCACTTATGACACTGGGCAAAAACTTCAGGCTTGGAATATATTTTTTCGATTTCGTCAAGAGGACAATTTGCAAGAAGGTTATGATGGATTGCCATGTAAACCTCGGCACATATCATAACATCGGAATCTATAAAAGCGTCCATTGTTTCGCCTATTCCCCCGCCTGAAGAATTCTGAACAGGCACAACGCCAAGATCACAATGACCCTTGCTGACCTCGTTGAATATGGTCCTGATATCGGTAACAGGCTCGTATTCGACGCTCTGGCCGAACTTTAACATCGCTGCTGCATGACTGAAACTGCCCTGCGGGCCAAGATACGCAATCCGCAGAGGCTTTTCAAGAAAAAATGAACCGCTCATCAGCTCTCGCCAGATGGCTGCAAGAGTTTTGTCAGGCAATGGCCCCTTGTTTGAACGTTTAATCTTATCAAGTACAACTTTTTCACGCGCGGGGGCATAAATGGCTTTGTCGCTTTTACCTTTAACCTTGCCGATCTCGACAACTACCTGCGCACGCTCATTCAACAGCTCAACAAGCCTTGAATCAATTGAATCTATCTTTTTTCTCAGTTCTTCAAGTTCCACTGTATTTTCACCTGCAACAGGGGCAGCATTATAAAGATCGTGCCTGTCAGGGCCAAAACAGCTGGCCATGCGCACAAATTCCCCATCCATGGAAAACCTATTACTTTACACAATAATATGACAGAGTCAATCAAAATGATTCATTATTTGAGATTTTCAGCATAATTACAAAAATAATTCAATTTTGAAGTTTTAAAGAGCCGACCGCTCTTATAAAATAAGCTCATGGCAGAAGATATTAATTATTGTGTATTCCAGACTCCGCTCGGCTTTGCGGGACTTTGCGGAACAGCCAAAAGGCTTAAAAGAAGCTGTATCTGCAAGGCTGATTATGGGACGGCAAAAAAATACCTACTGGTCGGTATGGAAAATACGGCGTATAAACCAGACTATATGAAGTCTGTTAAGGACAGGATAAACAGGTTTTTTATCGGCAGCAGGGCGGATTTTTCTGATATTGCGGTTTCTTTAGATGGCTTAAACAGCTTTTCAATGGAGGTTTTAACTGCTTTAAGGAGGGTAAATATCGGCAGTACGGTAAGTTACGGGCAGCTGGCGGACATGGCAGGCTCGCCCAAGGCCGGCCGGGCTGTTGGCACCATTCTTAAAAATAACCCTTTGCCCTTAATAATACCCTGTCACAGGGTGGTAAAAGCAACCGGCTCGCTGGGCAATTTTATGGGGAACCAGCCAGGCGGTAATATTTTTAAAAGGAAACTGCTCCAATTGGAAGGTTATTTTACCAGTTAGCCTCCATAACATTATACTGAGGAAAATTTTTTATAAATTTATGTAAAGTTTGATTGACATTATGTAAGATATATATAACATATTGTAAAGTACAGTTCACATTTGTATTGAAAGGGTACAAAAATGAATCGTCATCAGAAAATTGCATTGTTCAATCTTACTGTGATATTATTTACGTGTGCGGTTACGTCAGTTACAGTTTACCTGGCATATACAAAACTGGGGCCTGACAAGGCTCAGGCAGGATTTTCAACGCTTGCTTTTTGTGCTTTACTTGCGTTTGGGCCTATCATTTTCAAAAAAAAGAAAGGTCAGGGTGTTGAGGTTGATGAGCGGGACAGGCTAATTCATATTCGCAGTGCCTGGGCAGGGTTTGGAAGCTCCTACGGGTATTTTATTGTGGTTTGTATGGGTATATGGAGCATAAAGGGGCACGATGGGGTAGTTTCTGCAAATATTTTGCCATTAATGGTAGCTGGCGGGGCACTAATGATGGAAACGGGAAGAAGTATCTCTGTTTTAGTTCAGTATGGGTGGGGGTTTGGAAGGTCGGGTGATGATGAAGGATAAAAAAAGTGATTATCCGCTGAAGAATAATATTCGCAGGTTGAGGTTGGACAGGGGTCAGATCAGTCAGCAGCAGCTCGGTGAGCTGGCAGGGTGTACCAGGCAAACGATAATCGCTATCGAATCCGGTAATTATACGCCATCACTGTTATTGGCGTTTAAGATTGCAGAGGCCTTAAATAGTCCGATAGGGGAGGTTTTTTATTATGAAAATGAAGAAGGTGAAGGTTAGAGCAATTCAATTTTTAGTGTTTGGCTCTCTTGAATCGGGTTACAGGGTAAGAAAAATATATTGAAAAAAAGCTGGTTGACCGATTTATTGAATCCCGGTGAATAGCTTTGTAAATGTATGTAATTATAGGAGTAATTATGAAACGAGTGTTATTTGTATTAGCAGTTACGGCAGTGTTTTTTATTGGTCCGGATGTAAATGGGGCAACGTTCTGCAGGCAGGAGTTTGAGTTTCTGGCAGCTGGTAACGATATGATATGGATCGCTGAAGATGTCAGCGGAGAGTGTATGTCGTCGGTGCTTTTGAGTTTGAATTTGAGAGGTGAGGGGGCGACGCTGGGTTCGATGTATCTTAAGGAGTTTGGTAAGTGGGGGCCTGTAAAGGATTTATTGCCCGGTATGTATAAGGCGATGGCGGTTGAGTTAAAAAGGGATAAGCAGGGTTGGTTAAGGGCGGATAAGCTCAGCTGGCAGCTGGGGGAGCCTAAAAAGCAGTGCTGTGAGGTTATTGAGCAGTTTGATGAGCATATCCGCAAGGGGGCCAGCGGGGCTGAAAGCTGGAACAGGAAATACGGAAAGTATGATCTGCCAAAGGTTAAGGGGGCAAAACTGATACTGGATTATTATTATCCTAAGGGGTTTTATATCAATTATTCAATCGATAAGGCGTATTTTTTTCCGAGGGAAAAGATAGTGCTTGTATTTACGAAGAATGAAAAACTCGCGGCGGGGATGGATACAATGCACGGGTTTATGATACTTAAAATTGCTGATGATGGGAAGTAAAACTGCTTAAAAAAGGGGGGTGAAACGGAGTTTGAAACGGGTGTTCAATTAGACACCTGGTATATAAGAAAATCTGCGAAATTTTTATAAGCTGTTTATTGGTATGGTTTTACGTCAAAATGGGTGTTTTTTAAAAACTGGCCAAAAGTGACCAATGGCGACCAAAAGTTAACCTGTTTTTAGCGCTTTTTATACGTTTTTTTGCAAAAAAGGGGTGGAAGTAAAAA
>CAZAYB010000052.1:2939-13996 GCA_964489215.1 uncultured Pirellulales bacterium | reverse complement strand
TTCAGGGTTTAAAACCCGCTCAACTGGCTCTCTTTTGAATGCTCATCACCAGTATGCCAACGGATGTCTTTCCGACCAGATTTTCGGACAGTCCTGGGCTCACCAGGTCGACCTTGGATACGTTTATCCGGAAAAAAAAGTCAGAAGTGCCATCGAATCGGTATGGAAATACAACTGGGCCCCGGATGTGGGACCGTACAATGAAAAGTACAAACCGTTCCGATGGTTCATCAGCCCTGGCCAGGCCGGCCTGTTTACCTGCACCTGGCCCAAGGATGAATATATGGACAAGGGAACACTCTACAAAAATGAAATCTGGACTGGTATTGAGTATCAGGTTGCTGCCAATCTGATCTGGGAAGGATTCGTCACCGAGGGACTGGCAATTTGCAGGGCGATTCATGACCGCTACCAACCGGGATTCTTGAACCCATATAATGAAATTGAATGCGGCGATCATTATGCACGTGCAATGGCAAGCTGGAGTGTATATTTGGCACTGGCAGGATTTAAGTATCACGGACCAGATGGTATACTTGGATTTAACCCGCGAATCACACCGGAAAACTTCAAAGCCGGTTTCACTTTCGCCCAGGGCTGGGCCACATTCTCTCAGAAGAGAAAATGCGGCCTGCAGGTTGACGGCCTCTTTATGAAAAAAGGCAAACTTAAGTTAAACGAACTGAATTTTGTTATCAAAAACGGTAGCAAAGCAAAAGATGTTGATGTTACCTTAGATAATAAAAAGATTGCAGCCAGTTTTGAATCTGACCAAAACAAAGTCACTGTTCTTCTTCATGAAACGCTTGAACTGACTTTAAATCAACACCTGGAAGTGAAAATTAAAGGGCAGCTTTAATAATTTTTTTTAAGCGTCAGTAGAACCTTTTTGATCTCTGGAAAAAAAGGCAAATGTTGATTTGGTTGAAAATAAAGCAGATTTTGTCTGACGCAGACCAGATACAAAAAGGTTCGTTTGTCCGCCAAAATATTTATTTACCGGCGACCTTAAATAATTCCGCTTCTTCAATTTAAATCTCATTCATAAATAATCAGGGGATTGACCCAGTAAAACCAGTCATTGTCAAGTGTTATGTTTTTATTTACCATCATCCGAAGCTCAATATTCTTTCCGGCATAACCACTCAAGTCGACATTATGCGCCTTAGGCTCCCGGGACTTCTGCCAGCTTTCAAAAACAATTTTATCATTTACCTGAATTTGCAGACTAACACCATCTTTATTGTCAGCTGCTAATAATGTCTCAAAAATTAATGTAATCCTTTGTTTTTTTGTCAATGATGGAATTTGCAATCTGTAAATTAAAGAACCTGTCCCTTCTATTGGAGGGTGTTGAAAAACAGCAGGTACCAGCCAGCCTGCAGCCCTTAGCACATCTCTGACTTCACACTCCATATTGTTTACACTACTGGAAGCCTGGAACTTTTCAACAAGATCAAAAATTATATCCGATTCAGAGATATCAAAAGCGGATTTTGCTTTATCTGCTTTTGCGGTAGCAGTTTGGCCCCATGTTTCAATCCCAAGAATAGGCTTGGCAAAATCAAAATATTTTCGCCACTGCGGTGTATCAGCATTTTTAAAAACCTTCCATATATACTTTTTCTTCCATGGTCTGGACGGGAAAGGGCGGGGTATCGCAAAATATTTCCAGTTTATTATCTCGAGCAACAATCTTTTCAATCCTGGCAATTTCTCCTCTGTCCTTATCACATCCAGCTAAAAGAAAAAAAATAACCATACAGATAAAGATATTAAGTGAAAGCCTTACAATTCCTGCTTTTTTTCTCGATATCTTCATTTCAAAATGCCTTGAAATACCCCCATCTTTTAAGAATCCGGCTGCACCTGCATTCGAACCTAATCCTGTCGAATTTCACTTCTCACTTGCCGTTGCTCGGGCCGATACGCATACTTCGTATTTATATCCAGAAAAACCGTGCAATTGTTGCTATAATCGTAATGCTTAACTATCTATTGGCCAGTTGATAGTCATCTGAATTCTGCATTGCATAATATTAAGATAACCTGTTGATATTTCAAGCATTAAATAGGATACTATTATTATGATTAGAATGAGCTATGTATATTTGTACCTTTTGCGGTTCAGGACAGCTATATATTTTTGTCTTTGGTAATTTGATTTTACAACGCTTCTGAAAAATCCCATCTTTTGAGGACCTGACTGTAGCTACGTTCGAGCCTGATCCAGTCGAATATCACTTCACCCTTTCCACTGCCGGGGTCGATACGCAAACCTTTTAGAGTTCCTCGCGGTATAAAGTCAAAAGTGTATTGGTGCATCTGGTCACCAGCAACCATTTCCAGTTCCATACGCTTATTTGGTGAAAATCCCTTTGTTTCATTATCACAATAAAAAAAGAATACTTTTCCTTTAATATCTGTTTGCATTTTGAAAGTTATGCGCATAGCATTGCTTACCAGGGGAACAT
This sequence comes from uncultured Pirellulales bacterium, assembly GCA_964489215.1. Classification (GTDB taxonomy): domain Bacteria; phylum Planctomycetota; class Phycisphaerae; order Sedimentisphaerales; family Anaerohalosphaeraceae; genus CAZAYB01. The sequence continues at coordinate 11,522 of CAZAYB010000052.1, read as the reverse complement.
CGTATGTATATATATAGGGATCGAGACCTTTGGACTGCAAAACCAGGCATCCATTATGATAATAAAGCCCGCTGTCTTGTGAGCCCTGCCAGCATTTCAGCTGTGCGCAATAAGCCGGGTTCGGCTTAAGTTCAATTGTATTTGTTTTCTTAAGGAAACGGTCGATAAGTTTGTCAAGCTGGATGACTTTCTCAGGATACTTTGCAGCCAGATTATAGTTTTCACCAATGTCTTCTCTGAGATTGTAAAGTTCATAAGAGTTTGTTCGATTCGGCCCTTCGCCGTAAAAACGTATAAGCTTCCAGTCGCCTTTTCTTACCCATGTATTCGGAATACTTTGTGTAGCGGGTATATAATGCGGAAAGTGACAGAAAACGGCGTCTCTGTCCAGCTTAGATTTTCCTTTTAACAAAGGAACAATGCTTACCCCGTCGAACACCTGCTTAGGATTCGGTTCAATGTCAGCCATTTCAACCAACGTAGGGTAAAGATCGACAGTGGTGACCATCTGGTCACATTTGGATGCTTGTTTTATGACGCCAGGCCAGGTTATAACACAAGGCACACGACAGCCTCCCTCATAGGTGTTGCCTTTGCCTCCCCTCAAAGGAGCGTTATTTGTTGGACACTCACCCTGTACCAGGTCGTACATATTTCCGCCATTATCTGAAACAAAAACAATCACAGTATTATCTATCAGGCCAAGTTCCTGCAACTTATTCATGATTTTGCCGAGACTTTCATCCATACTCTGAAGCATCGATGCCATCACTGGTGATTTTTGTTTGTCCCTTGGGTCCTTTATATCTCTGTAGTTCCGGGTAATATCATCTTTGGCCTGGAAAGGCGCATGAACGGCGAAATGCCAGAGAGCAAGAAAGAATGGCTTGGCTCGGTTATTTTGTATAAACCCAACAGCTTCTTCGGTAAGACGGTCGGTAATATATTCACCCGTTGGTCCATCTGGTATAGTCTCTATTTGATAAGGAGAAAAGTAACTTGGCGGTCCAGGATGAGGAGCACCCATGTCATAATCAAAACCCTGCTGTTTCGGCCAGTGTTTGGGCTTTAATCCAAGATGCCATTTGCCTATAAAACCTGTCTTGTAACCTGCATCTCGAAAAGCTTCGCCAATAGTGTATTCTTCGAGCGGTAAAAACCGACGTACATCTGGAGTGAGCATTTTATGGTTAACAGGGCCCTTTTGCGGCATCAATGAGCGTCCTTCTTTCAAAGGCGGCAGATGGCAAGAAGGTGAGGTCATATTCAGCCGATTAGGATATTTACCGGTCATTATACTTGCGCGAGTCGGCGAACAAAGCGGGTTTGCGGAATAGGCGTTTGTAAACATCATACCCTTTTTAGCCAGTCTCTTCAAGTTTGGCAGTTTGTAATATTCGCTACCGTAAAGGTCGCTGTCCATCCAACCCATGTCATCGGCCAGGAAAAAAACTATATTCGGCCTTGTCTTTTCCATTTCGGAAAAACAGTCAAGGCAAAAAACCGAACCAAAAGAAAACCCACATGCAAGTTTAATAAACTTTCGTCTGTTCATCGATATCCTTTAAACATCATTGACTTTTGCAACATAAATATTATATAAGGGCATGTCATTTCAATCAAAACATTTAATTCGTGTTTTAAATCCTATAATTACGCAATCGTCATATCCACCGTAATCAAAGCTGAAGAAACCTTTACCCTTGGAAAAATCCTTTTCGTAAATAGCCAGGTGCCTGCCGTTATGTTTATAAACCTCGTCCTTATAGCGTGAAAAACCGTGCAATTGTTGCTATAATCGTAATGCTTAACTATCTATTGGCCAGTTGATAGTCATCTGAATTCTGCATTGCATAATATTAAGATAACCTGTTGATATTTCAAGCATTAAATGGGATACTATTATTATGATTAGAATGGGCTATGTAGTATCACGCAGGAAGATGATTTCTTTATCTTTGCCATCGGCATCCATCTTTTCAGGTTTGAAAACATTTTTTGAGTCACTTTTTGCCTGAAATGATGAATAATTTGCCTGAAGTGAAGTTTTTTTGTTGACATATTTTAGTATAATTCAAAAAATAACTTAAATTTGGAAATATTTAATAATGAATAGCAGAGAAAGAATAGCAGCGGTATTGAACCATAAACCGGCTGACAGGGTGCCTTTTGATTTTGGCGGTACAGTGCTTAGCGGAGCGCATGTCAGTGTGATATCTAAACTTAGAGCACAACTTGGGCTGAGTAATTGCCCGCCTGTTAAAGTATCCGAACCGGCTCAGATGCTCGGGGAGGTTGATGAAGAACTCGCAAATGTTGTTCAAACTGACGTGACGGCCCTTTTGGCCCCTGAAAATGTATTCGGTTTCGCTCAGGAAAACTACAAGCCATGGCGGACTTTTGACGGCACGGATGTTTTGGTCCCTGGTATGTTCAATACAGAACCTGCCGAGGACGGCAGTATTTTGATGTATGCAGGAGGAGACAAGAGCTACCCGCCGAGCGCTAAAATGCCCAAAGGCGGTTTCTACTTTGACGCAATAATCAGACAAAAACCTGTCGATGAGTCAAAATTAAGTGCTGATGACAATCTCGAAGAATTTTCGATCTTAAGTGATGAAACTTTGGCTAAATGGCAAAAAAACGCTGATGAGCTTTACGTGCGGACAGACAGGGCAATTGCGACAAGTTTTCCCGGTACGGCTTTCGGTGATGTATTTCTTGTTCCCGCTCCCTTCCTTAAAGATCCCAAAGGGATTCGTGATATTGAAGAGTGGTATATAAGCACAATATCGCGGCAATCTCTTGTGAAAGAGATATTCGACAGGCAGGCGACCATAGCTGTTGAAAATCTTAAACTGCTTTATCAGGCGGTTGGCGAAAAGGTTCAGGTTGTGTTTATCTGCGGTACTGATCTTGCGGCTCAGGACACACTTTTTTGCAGCCCGCAGACTTATAACGAACTTTACGCACCATATCATAAAAGGCTAAACGACTGGATACACACTAATACCGGCTGGAAGACAATGAAGCATTGCTGCGGTGCCTGTGAGCCTTTGATTGGAGGCTTTGTCGAGGCGGGCTTCGATATTCTAAACCCTGTTCAGTGCTCAGCGGCGGGCATGGACCCTAAATTGCTCGTTGATAAATATGGAGATGACATTGTCTTCTGGGGCGGGGGCGTGGATACCCAGCATACCCTTCCCTTTGGAACTGCTGAGGAGGTTTATGAACAGGTGAAAGAAAGGGTTGCAATTCTTTCAGAAAAAAACAGTTTTGTTTTCGCGGCTATTCATAATATTCAATGCAACACCCCTATAGAAAATGTTATGGCAATGTTTGAGGCACTTGGTGTAAATTTACCTGAATTTTGCAAAAAATAAAACCTATTTCAATGCTTTTAGTTGATAGTTTTTTACATTTTATAATTTTAATTGACGGTTTATGGCAGATTTAAAAAGGATTTTAGCCTTGTTTGAAACTTCCAGGGCATACGGAAGAGATCTGATTGAAGGTTTCATTCAATACGCCCAGTTGAAGCCGCATTGGCAGATTCATCTTGTACCGCCTTTTTATGTAAAAAAAGATCACAGGGGAATGTCTTCACTTCTTAAATCTAACTCTTTTGACGGAGTAATCGGACATGTGGTCCGTGAAAGTGATTTTAAGGCAATCAGAAAAAGCAACATCCCTTCTTGTTTGCAATGTATTTACAAATATGAAAATGATCAGGAAATTGACTGTGCCAATACAAAGATAGGTGAATACGCTTTTGATTATTTTTATGATAAAGGCTTTTATAATTATGCTTTTTTTGGTTATAAACAGCTGTACTGGTCAGAACAAAGAAGGCTTGGATATCTAAGTAAAGCACAAAAGGCAGGGTATAATGTCTCAGAGTTTTCAGCTAAAATTTCGGTTGATAACAAATCTTATGAGCAACTGAGAAATTGGCTCAATTCTTTGGTTAAACCTGTCGCCTTATTCGTATGCAACGATGACTGGTCTTGTGTGGCAGCTGAGATATGCGAACAAATGGATATAAGGGTCCCGGGAGAGATTTCGATACTCGGCGTTGACAATGATTACATTGTCTGCAAGACGTCTTTACCTAATTTATCGAGTATAAATCTGAGTACAAAAAAAGCAGGTTACAAAATAGCCCGTCTGCTTGATGACAAAATGAATAAAAAAAATGTTCATGGTGAAAAAATATTAATTGAGCCGTCGGGCATCCATGAAAGACAATCAACAAATATTTTTATTGTCGATAACATAAATGTTGCTCGTGCGCTTGAATATATCCACAGTAACAGCGATAAGCCTATTCAGGTTCGTGATGTTGTGGATAAAGCCTGCATATCAAGAAGAAAATTACAGGACATCTTCAAGGAAAAGGTCGGCCGAACTATCCATGAAGAGATTAAGCGGTCAAACGCGAAATATATCGCTAAGCTATTGATTGAAACGGACCTGTCAATAACTGAGATATCCCATTCAGTTGGTTTCTGTAATCTTGAAAACATATCACGATTTTTTCGTAACGCTTACGGAATTTCACCTCGTGACTACAGAAAAAAATATAAAATATAAAATTTCATTAAAGGACCGATTCCATGTTACAGAATCAAACAAGTTCTCAGGCTGTAGAAACTGAAGGTAAGGGCAGTACCAGTTCTGTATTTTACTTGCTATTATTGAGCCTGGTCGCGGCGCTGGGCGGGCTTCTTTTCGGATACGATACGGCCGTCATAAGCGGGGCAATAGGTTTTTTAAGAAGTAAATTTGAGCTCGGTTCGATTATGACAGGCTGGGCGGCTTCTTCGGCTCTTGTTGGATGTATTTTCGGAGCGATGTTTGCCGGTATGTTAAGCGACGCTTTTGGACGAAAGAAAGTTTTGCTGCTTTCGGCTGTTTGCTTTTTTATTTCCGCGGTTTGGTCAAGTTCGCCGTTTGGGCTTTTTGATTTTGTAATTGCCAGGATTCTCGGCGGACTTGGAGTGGGCGCCGCATCAATGCTCTCGCCGATGTATATCGCTGAAATATCGCCCGCAAAATTCAGGGGCAGGTTAGTTTCCGTCAATCAGTTCGCGATTATCAGCGGTATGCTGGTTGTTTATTTTGTAAATTCAATCATAGCCTCACAGGGCAACGAGCAATGGAACGTTAATTTCGGTTGGCGGTGGATGTTCGGCTCTGAAGCTGTTCCGGCCTTTATATTCTTTGTTTTTCTTTTTTTTGTACCCGAAAGCCCAAGATGGCTTATTGAAAAAAACGATGATAAAAAGGCATTTGACATACTTAAAAGAGTCGGCGGAAAATTGCAGGCTCAAAAGGAATTTGATGAAATAAAAAACACGATAGCTCAGGAAAGCTCCTCCTTCGTACAGTTATTCAAACCCGGCATAAGGGTAGCTCTTATAATCGGTGTTGTTTTGGCGATATTACAGCAGATAACCGGAATAAACATTGTTCTTTATTACGCACCGGAAATATTCAAAAGCGCAGGCCTTAGCTCTTCTTCAGCCATCTCCGATACAGTCATCGTTGGTGCGGTAAATTTGACCTTTACAGTAATAGCGATTTTACTTGTTGATAAGCTTGGAAGAAAACCTCTTCTTATTTTGGCAAGTGCAGGTATGGGGATTTCATTATTTTTGCTTGGCAGAGCGTTTAAATTAGAGCAGTTTGAGGGGCCGATGGTGCTTATTTACGTACTTACTTATGTAGCGTCATTTGCCGTAGCGATGGGGCCGGTAGTCTGGGTCGTTATCTCGGAGATATTCCCTACAAAGGTAAGGGGCAGGGCAATGTCGGTGGCAACCGTTTGCCTGTGGATATCATGTTTTGTGGTTTCCCAGTTCTTCCCTTATATGCTTGAAACTTTAAAAGGAAATGTGTTCTGGATTTATGCGGCAATGTGTCTGATATCGCTTATTTTTGTAATTGCGGTGGTCCCGGAGACAAAAGGCAAAAGCCTCGAACAGATTGAAAAAATATTTGGTCAAAAGTTAAATTAAGCTATTCAAGGAGAGAAAATGAAATTTGGTTATCTCAAAATCATTGCGTTTATTTTTATGTTTATATCTTTAAGCATAATCACCGGCTGCAAAGATGAATATCAAGGCGACAATTTAAAGGTTAGTCTTGTTTGCAATGACGAGTTAATTGGCAATGAAATGCAGATTTATTTTAACCAAATCTTTGACGAGAACCTGACAGTTATGGATAGCCAGGCTAATGAACAAGCAGATATTATTATTGGAACTGTGGATCATCCTCTCATAAATGAAGCTGTTAAAACCGGGCTTTTGCAACTTCCTGAAGGCCAAAACTCTCAACAGGGTTACACGATTAAAACTATTGACGAGACTTTGTATGTGGCCGCAAAAACTGACCAGGGACTGCTTTATGGTTTATATGAACTTTTAGAGCAATATGGCTGTTACTTTCAGATTAACGGTGAAATTGTTCCGGATAAAAAGCCTTTTTATGTAAAGAAATTAGATATCACGGAAAAACCAGTTTTCAAATATCGCGGTTTGCTTCCGTGGGATAATTTTCTCTGCGGTATGAGCGGGTATAATCTCGAGGATTATCAGCTGCTTATAGACCGTGCAACCCGGATGAAGTTCAACATCTTACAGTTTCATTTTTATCCTGGTATGGCATTTTTTACAGAAGAATGGGATGGTAAGCCGGTTGATCCGACTTGTATAGGTATGCCTGTTGATGTATTCGAGACAGAAGGTGCAGTTGCTGAGGATGCGTTCGGCAATATCAAAAAATTCGCTCCTAAGCCTTATGTTGAAAACATTGGCAGCCCCAGAGCTCAGGCCCAGGCTGTGCAGGAAATGTTCAGAAAGGTTCTGGATTATGCTCATTCACGCAACTTCAAAACCGCTGTTGGTTTTGAGTTAATGCTTCCTCGAGGGGGCAATTTTACTTATACCCAAAAACCAAAAGATGACAATGGCGGTCATAATATTATAAATCCGCTTAATGAGGATAATGTGAAAAAGTCGGTACACAGATTGAGGACGTTGATGAAAACTTATCCGCAGTCTGATTATTACTGGCTTTGGCAAAGCGAGGCCAGGGGTATTCTCAGCCGTAATATCGGCACTGAGGCAGGTGCAAAGGAGTTTAGAGAGAAATACGGCCACTGGGCGAAACACCCTAATTTCGCAGGAGATGTCGATTATGCCTATATGTTCAAGCAAGTAGCCGAAGCATTGAGTCCCGAAGAAAGAAAAAAACTTTCGACAGGAGGTTGGAGTATTGAGCATCTTTTCCTAAATATTAATGATGAAATCCCCTCTGACGCAATATTCGCTTCTTTGAACACTTATGTTCCTCCGCAGGCGATTAGCGAACAGATCGAATCATATAGAGTGGCAAAAACCGGCAGAAGAGCCTGGATGATTGCATGGTGGGAATTCGACGGTGATCAGTGGTTTCCGCAGTTTAGAGCAAACTGGCAGGAGAAAATGTATGATAAATGTGTTGAATATGGTGTCGAGTCTGTAACGCTGCTTGGCTGGAAACTCTCAGGAGTGGAACACAATGTTCGTTATCTGTCCGAATACGCCTGGAATCCCGAATTAAGCGGTAATGAATTTTACTCTTCGTATATAGAAAAAACCTTCGGAAGTAAAAACAGTAAACTCCTTGAAATATTTAACGACTATGATGCTTTTGAGCCTTATTCACCGCCGGCAGCCGCTTTTGATTACAGGGATATGCTTTTAGGTGCTGGATGGAGTTCATTGGGGCTGCCCAGGCTTCCGGAAACCAGCGAACTGCTTGAAGGCGATAAATGGCAAGAAAGAATCACCCAGACAAAAGATGTTATAAAACGTCAAAAAGAGTTCGTCAAAAAAGATAAAAAGGCAATCGAAGCTATAGAAAATGCCATGATTATCAATGGTTCTAAAAGCACCAAGTGGCCTGAGATACTTTTGAATAAGCTGCAATTCAGAGTTTTATATTTGAAATCTATGCTGGCCTTTAATGAGGGAGTTTTAGTATATGACCAAACAGCCAGACAAAACAACTTTGAAAAAGCTAAAAAAGCAGCTCTTCCCGATTTTCAGAAATCTGTCGAATTGGCGCAGCAGGCGATAGAAAAATACGCCGAACTGGTTGACAACAGGAACGATCTTGGGGCGATAGCTCAGCTCAACGAACAGTATTATGAAATATTGAGAATGAATTATAACAAAGCCAAAAAAAGGAGCAGCTACGTAACGGTTGACTGGAACACTTTTCGTATGAATCCTGCAATTAGATTTGATTTTTCAGACACAAAAGTATTCAGACGCCGGGATGGAAAGACAGATGTAACAAATTATAAGGAAAGCGGAAGAGATATAATCAAAGTTTCTATTGGAGGAGATAACACAAATTACAATTCCGTCTTCATACACTCAGACCCTATCGACCTGAATGATGCTCCATTTATGGACTTTGAAATAAGGGTGATAAACAAAAAACCAATAGCCTTTATGTTTCAGACCCAGGACGGCGAAAGATATCACGCTTTGAATATAATCGGCAATCAGGATCTGTACAATAATATTG
>CAZAYB010000052.1:0-2929 GCA_964489215.1 uncultured Pirellulales bacterium | reverse complement strand
CGGTCAATAGTGATAATATCGCAGACGGAAAATGGCACAGAGTAACCTGGGATTTGCTTAATATGTATAAAGAGAATATTTCGGCAACTAAACAGCCGATAATTCGTAATCTGATTTTGGGCTCCTGGAAACCTGCCGAACAAGCCGCGGTTGTCGAATTTAGAAACTTTAATATGGGTACAAGAAACACACTGGATTAGCTGTTTGTGTTAATTGATTATAAATACATTTTTTAAGAAAGGTTATTTATGTCGAAGATAAATTTGTTTTTAGCAATTATAAGTTTAATTTTCTTATTGATAACTGGTTGTGAAGATGAAAAGCAGGGTTCAAAATCATTCTGGCATAACATTGTAATATCGCAGACTACTACTTCGCAGCAACTTGCAATAGTTGACCTGCAAAGATACATTGCTCAGGTAAACGGCAAAGTATCTGAAGTTTCAAACAGTCATAAATCCGATACTGCTTCTATACTGATAAAAATAAAAGATGACGGTTTGATAATTGATAACCTTCAAATCGACTGGCAAAGAATAAACAATCAGGGATATGTTCTTTATCCTTATATGAAAAATGGTAAACAAAGCTTGGTTATTGCTGCTAAAACACCCATCGGCACAGTGAATGGTATTTACGGTCTTCTAAAACAATCCGGGTTTGGTTTTTATCTGGGCAGTGAAGCCGTTCCTGCAAATCTCCCCCATACCCCGGTCAAAGAAGCTGTTTATAAAAACCCGGTTTTTAAGGTGCGCGGTGTCTTACCGTGGTATAATTTCTTTAACAGCCCCACAGCCTGGGAACAGATAGATCATAGAACGTTCGTTGATCAGCTTATCCGCAGCGGCGCTAATTTTATCACCTTTCACAGCTATGACCATGAACCTTTCGCGGCTTATGAACAAGACGGCAAGATGCAGTATGGGGATGCCTTATTTAATACAAAAACACCCACATGGGGTACGAAATCAACACCTGTGGCAGATTTTGGTTTTGGTACTGATAAATTGTATAGAAATGAATATTTCGGCGCCATGTCAACGCTTCAGGGACTTTCCAGGGACCAGCAGATTCGTCTTGAGCAATCAATTTTGAAAAAGGCTCTGGATTACGCTAAAAAAAGAGGGCTTTATACCAGCCTGGGTTTTTCAATAAACGGTGACCCTACAAATCCACAAGAACGAGACAAATTTATAAAACAGCTTGAATATGTTATAAATTATTATAAGTCGCTGGATTATGTTTTTCTATGGCAAAGAGAAACAAAAGGAGCCCAGGGGTTTCCTTTGAAGTACAATCTGCATACTCTTCCTGACACGAGGGACCCCAAAAGCAAAATAGTAAATTACGGCAAGTACAGATGGGATATTTTCAAAAGAATCGTAGAAGAGGCAAAAGGAGAAAAGCCTTTCTGGCAGGATAATGAAGAGGGAAGATTGTCAAGAGCTATTGAAGGTGCCAGGCTGGAAATGTTTGCCAAGCTTGCTGATAGGATATTAAGCAGATATGAAAACGCCCCTAAAGTCGTCATATCCGGCTGGGGAGGTGATCAACGGCTTTTATCAGCCGAATATTATGACGGCCTGGATAAGCTATTGGACGAAGATGTTTCTTTCGCATCCCTTGACCATATTGTGCCAAGAGAAAGAGTTGATGAAGTTTACAGCATTCTGCCCGGAAACCGCCAAAGATGGCCTATTCCCTGGCTTGAATATGACGGTGATGAGTGGCAGCCGCAGCCTTTTGTTCATGAATACGAGAAAATGATGACAAACATACATCAGGGCGGCAGTCAGGGATTTCTTGCAATCCATTGGCGAACTCGAGAGGTTGAGGAGAATTTCGGCTATATGCTTGCTTACGCCTGGGATCCGGAGATAACGGCTGAAAAATATTTTCATCAAATGGCTCAAAAATTATATGACCAAAAAATTGCCGATCAAATGGCGGAGATACATATTAAGCTCGATAAAATGGGTTACCGCTGGGTTGGCGGTACCGGTCAGAACGAATGCGCAATTTTTACCTGGGGTCCCGGGGAACAGGCTAAAGCAGATAAGCTGAGCAATATTTATTCAGCCATTGAATCCATTGAGCCTCAGGCAGAAAAGGGCAGACATCGGTTAAATTGGCTTATGAACAGAATTCAATGGGTTCTTAATTATTATCAGGCAGAGAAAACCGCTAAAGAAGTAACCAGTCTTTTGCAGAAAGCTGAAGATTTACAAGGTGAAGAACTGGCACGGGTCGCGATTAGAGCAAAGAAATTATTGGAAAAGAAAGAGCTGGCAAAGGCGATGGAATTTTATGCGGGACGTATTTCCACGCGCGGAGAATACGGTGTTTTGGCAACTGTAAACACAAAGGCGGTTCCTGCTTTAAAAGATTTGACAGCAAAAGTCAATCAATATTTAGATCCGGAAGATAAAATTAATATTGAATATATTTGGGAAACAAATAAAATTGTTTTACCCCGGCTCATTGGTTCTGCCTTGCAGGGAGAAACTTTGATACTTCGGCCTATTGTAATTGGAGGAAAAGATGCCTGGCTGCATTACAGATGTGCGGGAGAAGAAATGTGGAAAAGTCAAAAACTTGTTTGTGAAAAAGGATGGGTTTATAAATGTCAAATACCTGCCGAATATATGAAAACTCCCGCTGTGAAATATGCTTTTTCCTTTTCTGTCGATCCTTCAAAACCAATGGCACACGGACCTGCAGCGATGACCGTTATGCCCAAAGCAGATATCAATAAATCAGCAAATGTTAAAGAAAATATTAATGTGACTAAAAGGTATGATCTGAAATTGAAGTTTGAAAAGAAAGATGAATTCTGTGTGTTAAAATGGAACGATTTCGAAAACGCCGATTATTATAAAGTTTATAAAAACGATGATCTTGAATTAGAAACGGTCTTGCCGTTTTATCC
>CAZAYB010000051.1:10545-14228 GCA_964489215.1 uncultured Pirellulales bacterium | reverse complement strand
GGTGAGGCTATCGGAAGAATACACAGAAACGAATCTATAAGCAGTATGTTTAACAATGTAAATGGATAATATCAGCCTGTGTACGGCTGAATAAATGTAATTGTAAGTGAGGTAGTTAAGTTATGGCAGAAAGATTAAAATTAAACGCTAATGTCAGAGGTACTGGTTCAAAGAATGCAAGAGCCGTCAGAAAGGATGGAAAACTCCCTGTTGTCCTTTACGGACACGGACAACAAGCCGTGGCAATCGCGGTTAACAGCCACGATTTCACTGAAGGACTCCACCACGGACACAGACTCTTCGATATCAGCATTGACGGAAAAGAAGAAACTTCACTCGTAAAGGACCTCCAGTATGACCATTTCGGAAAGGAAATCATACATGCTGACCTTATAAGGGTAAACCTTAAGGAAAGAGTTACTGTAGAAGTGCCACTGACGATAAGAGGAACTGCAAAGGGACAGGAAGATGATGGCGGAATACTTGACCAGCACATGGACGCACTCGAAATTGAATGTGTCGTTACTGAAATTCCTGAAGCTTTTGAGGTCGATGTAAGGGAAATGGAAGTCGGAGACAATATACACGCATCTGATATCAAGATGCCCCAGGGAGTAACACTCATCACAGAACCAGATTCACTTATTGTAAACTGCCACATTGTCACCGAAGCACCGACAACTGACGAACTCGAGGAAGAAATGCCCGCTGCTCCCGAACTGGTTGGAAAGGAAGACCAGGAACAGGAACAGCCTGCTGATGAAAAAACCGAGGAAAGCAAAGAAGAATAGTTATTTGAAAATATTATATACTGTCAATATACGCACCTGATGCTTGCAGTGCCTAAAGGACTGATATGCGGCTGATAGTCGGACTGGGAAATCCAGGAAAAAAATACGAAAAAACCAGACATAACGTCGGGTTCGAAGTGATTGACCAAATCGCTCAGATGCTGGCTATAGATGTCTCAAAAAAAAAATTCGGTGCTCTGACAGGACAAGGCTCTTTTGAAAATGAAAACCTGATACTGGTTAAACCCCAGCAGTTCATGAACCTTAGCGGACAGGTCGTTGCTACAGTCGCTGGATTCTTTAAACTAACGCCGGAGGACATCATAATCGTTACCGATGATATGGCCATTGATGTTGGAAATATCAGAATAAAACCAAATGGCTCAGCTGGCGGACATAATGGACTAAAGGATATCATCGAAAAGCTCCGAACTCAGAAATTTGCAAGACTAAGAATCGGAATCGGACAAAGCTCTCTGCCAGACAACGCTGATTACGTACTGGCAAAACCGACAAAAAATGAACAGGAAATACTTGAAAAAGCAAAAAACCAGGCCGTAAAAGCCCTGCTCTGCTGGATAAAAGAAGATATAGAAAACGTTATGAGCAGATATAATAAAAAAAATAGCTCGTGAAACCAGTTATCAAAAAACTAAATGTAAAAGGTATCGTTAATAATTGCTTTTGAAAGGCAAGTAGAAAATTTTTGTTACCTGACATGAAAGGCAAAACAGCTATGCTTGAAAATAAACAGCTTTTGCCTGACGAAAAACAGAAACAAAAACGTTCGACTGTCCGTAAAAATGATTTTTAACTGGTGCCCTGAATTAAAACTTAATTTTAATTTTTAAGGTATCTTTAGGAGGTACTATTTTGGAGACTGCAGTAAAAAAAAGACTTTATGAAGCTCTGTTTCTGATCGACCCGGCCATCGCGTCCGATTTCGACAGAATCTCAGCTGCTCTGAAAAACATTATTGAAAGAAACAACGGCGAAATTATAACCCTGAAAAAATGGGACGAAAGAAAACTCGCCTATGAACTCAAAGGCAAAACAAGGGGAACGTATATAATTATATACTTCAACGGAGATCCCCTCAAAATCGCCGACATCGAAAGAGAAGTAAATCTTTCTGAAGACCTCATGAGAGTCATGATCCTCAGAGGGGACCTTATGACAGACGAAGACATAAATAAGGATACACCCGCTATGATCGAAATACAAAAACAGGAAGATGAAGAAAAACAGACAGATGACTACAATAGCGATGACGACGATGACAATGATGACGATAATGACGACGATGATGGTGACGATGATGACAGCAGCAGCAAAGATAACAATGAATAAACCATTTATTTAAAGGACTATTGAAATGGCAAGCTACAATAAAGTCATATTGATGGGAAACATCACAAGAGACCCCCAGCTTTCATACCTGCCAAGCCAGACGCCGGTAGTAGAGTTCGGAATAGCTACAAACAGAAGATATAAAAAACAGGATGGCTCCCAGGGTGAAGATGTTTGCTTTACAGACTGCCAGATGTTCGGAAAAAGAGCTGAAGTAGTAAACAAATACTTCAAAAAAGGCGACCCAATCTTCGTGGAAGGAAGACTTAAATTCGACTCATGGCAGGCTCAGGACGGATCAAAAAGAAGCAAACTCAGAGTCTTCGTCGAAAACTTTGAATTTGTCGGAAAAGCTGGCTCAAACTCAAGCCAGTCAAATGTCGACCAGAACCAGAACAACCAGAACGATGACTTCAGCAGCCAGATGGATGACGATATACCGTTTTAAAATAATGCGTTGTCAAATAAATCAAAATGACAATCTAAAAGTAACTAATCGAAAGTTTACAGGATTATAAGTTATGGCAAGAGAAAAAAGAAGAAGGAAAAAAGTTAACATCGTAACAAGAGAACAGACCCAATGCAGATTCTGCAGAAACGGCTCAAAATACGTCGACTATAAAGATATCGACACACTGAGCAAACTGCTGACAAACAGAGGAAAAATTTTCAGCAGAAAAAGAAGCGGAAACTGCGCCGCATGTCAGAGAAAAGTACAAAGAGCGATTAAAAGGGCAAGATACATGGCCCTGTTGCCGTTCTCAAGTTAATGAACTATAAGTAAATAAGGCTCATAAAGCCGAAATTAAAGCGGAGAAATTGAATATGAAGGTTTTGCTTTGTACAGATATTGATAATTTAGGTTATATAGGCGAAGTTGTTGAAGTCAAAAACGGCTACGCAAGAAACTTCCTCCTGCCGCAGGGATACGCCACAGTACCCACTGAAGCAAACATTGCATCACTGGCACAGGCAAAGGAAGAAGCCGCAAAGAAAAGAATGCAAAAAAGACAGAAACTCGAGGACCTCCTCCAGAGACTGGAAGGCGCCGAAGCCGTCATCGCTGAAAACGCAAACGAACAGGGACACCTCTTCGGTTCTGTAACTGAAAAAAATATCGCCGAAAACCTCCAGAAACAGGGATTCGAAATTTCCGACAAAATGATCAGAATGCACGAACACCTGAAGGAAATCGGAACGCACATCGTTGACATCAGCATCGCTCAGGACCTTAACACTCAAATAAACGTCGTCGTTGTATCACAGCAGGACGTTGAAAAACAGCAGGCCGAAACAGAAAAGACTCAGGAAGAGAACAAATCTCAGGAAGAGACAGTTGAATCAGCCGACAAGGACATTAGCCAATAACAGGTCTCAGTACGCAAAAGACACTGACTCCGTTCGCAGCGTGCCCGAATCCCTCGAGGCAGAGGCCGCTGTTCTCGGTTCAATGATACTCGACCATACCTGCATAGGACAGGTAATTGAATCCTTAAAAGCTGAGTCTTTCTACAGAACCGAGCACCAGATAATCTTCAATGC
>CAZAYB010000051.1:0-10445 GCA_964489215.1 uncultured Pirellulales bacterium | reverse complement strand
CTGGTGAAATTTCCGAAAAACTGGACGAAGCTGAAAAGAAAATCTTCGCAGTTACCGAAAAGAAAATTTCCGGCTCAGCCGTTAGAATAAAAGACCTCGTAATGGAAGCTTTCGATAATATCGAGGCAAGAAAGGGACAGCACGTAACAGGACTGGGAACTGGTTTTCATGAACTCGACGAAGCATTGTGCGGACTGCAAAACGGCGAAATGATAATCATTGCAGGAAGACCCAGTATGGGAAAAACCAGCTTCGCCATGAACATCGCAGAACACATCGGAGCAGACGATTCTATCCCCCTGGCAATATTCTCTATGGAAATGAGCAGACAGCAGCTCGCAGAAAGAATCTTATGCTCCAGGGGAAAACTTGACTCACAGCTCGTTAGAAAAGGAATGCTCTCCACTGAACAGTACGAAGCACTTACGCACATAGGAAGCGAACTCTTCGAAAAACCCATATACATCGACGACACACCCGGACTTACACCCCTTGAAATAAGAGCTAAGTGCAGAAGACTTAAAAGCCAGTACAACATAAGATGCGTACTCATCGACTACCTCCAGCTGATGAGCCTCGGAGGAAGAGTCGAATCCAGACAGCAGGAAATCAGCACCATCTCAAGATACCTAAAGGCACTTGCAAGAGAACTGGACGTACCGGTTGTCGTACTCAGCCAGCTGAACCGGTCCGCTGAAGGAAGAGAAGGACACAGACCAAGAATGAGTGACCTTCGAGACAGCGGAAGTATCGAACAGGACGCAGACGTAATCATGCTGCTCCACAGAGAAGACTATTACCACAGAGGAGACACAGAGTGGGAGGACCAGAACACTGCCGAAATAATAATCGCTAAACAGCGTAACGGACCAACAGGCATCATCGAACTTATGTTCAACGGAAAATACACACGTTTCGAAAACCTCTCTCATCAACAGGAACCTTTCTGACAGGTTGAGAAAAAACCTTATACGGAGAAAAATGATGAACAAAACTACCAGTCATAAATTGAAACTGGCAATAATCACAGCTGTCGCCATTACCTCTGCCGCACTTGCTCAACTCGGACAGGACCAATCAGGCCACGAAAGGCTAAGAGGCGGAAAAGGAATAACCATCATAGAACAGCCCAAAAAAGACATTTCCGCCGCCGCACTGCAGGGCAACACCGTCAACGAAATCAAGGTCGTCGGAAACGTCAGCCTGACAAGAGCACAGGTACTTTCTGCTGTAAGAACCAGAACCGGACAATCATTCGATATCGCAACCGCAGATGAGGATTCAAGACGAATAGCCGAACTTGAAGGCGTCGAATACGCATATTACAACACAAACTTCGAAAATGAAAAACTGACGTTAACCTTCGTAGTTGTCGAAAGAAACCTCATCAGATCAATTGAAATACAGGGTAACGTCGCCTTTAACGACAGCAAACTCATCAAAAAAGCTGCTCTGAAAAAAGGCGACTACCTCGACATTTTCATAGTAAGAGGAGGCTCAAAAGCAATCGAAGAATACTACATGGAAAAAGGGTTCGCAGAAGTAAACGTAACCGTCAACGAAGAAAAACTCGACCTCGGACAGGTAGTATACAATGTCTATGAAGGCCCGAGAGTCAAAATCGCGAAAATAAACTTCTCAGGAAACAAAGCCATAAAAAGCTCCGAAATAAAAAGAGCCATGAAAACAAAAACAAGAGAATGGATATTCTGGCCAGGCTACTACAGCGAAAAAAAACTCGCCGAAGACAAACAGAAACTAAAGGACCTCTACCTCAGCAAAGGATACCTCGACTCCTCAGTAGAAACCGAGGTACTGCTCAGCGAAGACAAGTCAAACGCTTTCATAAACTTCTACATCCAGGAAGGTATCGTCTACATTGTTGAGGACATTATCATAAAGGGAAATGAAAAATTTGACGAACAAAAACTGCTCGAAGAAACAAAACTAACCCCCGGAAGATACTACAGCACTGAGATGGTAGACTTCGACAAGGAAAAAATAATCGGATATTATCTCGAAAACGGATACATCAACGCCCAGATCGAACATGAAAGAGTTTTCCCCGCAAAAGGAAAAGTAAACGCAATCTACACAATCATACCGGGACAGCAATACAAAATCGGTGACATTAAAATTACCGGAAACCAGACAACTGAAGACAATGTCGTAAGAAGGGTACTAAACGAAGAAGATTTCGTACCCGGAAAATGGTACAATGCAAAAATTGCAAAAGGTGACGGACAGGGAGAACTTGAAAAAGACATAAAAAGAAGGGTATACACAGAAGGTGCTTTCATCAAACCGATAGGAGATGACCCAAACTCAAGAGATGCAATCGTAAACATAATTGAAGGCCAGACCGGGTCCATAATGTTAGGCGCAGGCGTCGCAAGCGATGACGGTATCGTAGGAAGCCTTGTCTTCGACCAGAGAAACTTCGACATAACTGATTGGCCCCAAACATGGGAAGAACTAATAACCGCAAAAGCTTTCAAAGGTGCTGGACAAAGACTGAGAATATCTCTCGAACCAGGTACTGAATACAGCAGATATTCTGTCGACTTCATAGAACCATACCTCTTCGACAAACCCGTATCTCTGAACTTAGGAGGGTCAAACTACTCAAGAGACCGGGAAAGCTATGAAGAAGACAGACTAAAAGGCTACATCGGCTTTGAAAAAAGATACAAAGATGACTGGAGAAGAGGCTTTAGCTTCAGAGCAGAAAACGTGGAGGTCGAAGACATCGACAATGACGCTCCATGGGAAATAAGAGACGTAGAAGGTGACAATGCACTCTACGGCATAAGAGTTTACATCGGAAAAGACACTACCGACAGCCGGTTTTTACCAACAAAAGGATTCAATTTCGACATCGGATATGAACAGGTGTCTGGTGACCATAATTTTGGAGTGGCAAAAGCTACCCAAAGATGGTATAAAACATTATACGAAGATTTCGCCGGACTAAAAACTGTGCTCGAAACAAAACTCCACGGCGCCACAACGGTCGGGGACGCACCGCCGTTTGAAAAATTCTACGCCGGAGGTACAGGTTCTTTAAGAGGGTTTGAATACAGAGGTGTAAGCACAAGAGGAAGGTCCTCTACAAACCCAAATAAAAAAGAAGACCCGATCGGAAGCGACTGGCTGCTTTTGGCAAACGCTGAACTGGCTGTGCCGCTCGGGTCAGAAACCTTCGCTGCTCTGTTCTTCATTGATACTGGTGCGATAGATACTGGCTCACCAAGAGCCGCCGTAGGAACAGGACTGCAAATATTGCTGCCGCAGTGGTTCGGACCGGTGCCTATGAGATTTGAACTGGCAACTCCTGTCGCAAAAGAAGATGAGGACGAAACAAGAGTCTTCAGCTTCTCGATTGGCGCCTTGTTCTAAAAAAAATTTGTAAAACTGATTTCAAAAAATGAAAGGTAATAAAATGAAAAAAACAAAATCTTTAATGATCCTTGCTGTCATGACACTAATGCTCACCTTCGGTTACGAAATTGGATCCGCAAGAGACAAATCTATAACACCTGCAAGAATAGGAGTTGTAAACATAAGAAGAGTCTTTGAAAAAAATAAGAAAAATGAGCAGTGGCAAAAGCAGATGGAACAGGAAAGAGATGCAATGGTCGAGCACATGGAAAAAATGGCAAAGGAAATCGAAGCGGCAAAAGCTGACATGGCCACAAGAAAAAAAGGAAGCAAAGACTACCAGAACCTTATGCAGGAAATTATGGAAAAAAGGGCACAGCTTGAAGCAAGAAAAAAATTCTACGAGCAGGACCTCGTACAAAAAGAAAAAAACTGGAACGAGCAGATGTACCAGAATATACTCGAAAAAATAAAGGAACACGCCCAAAAAAGAGGACTCGACATGGTACTGGCAAAGGAAGAACTGACCTTCCCCACCCAGGATGTACAGGACCTCCTGCTGACAATAAGAACTACAAAGGTGCTCTACAGCAACGACATGGTGGACATAACATCTGATGTACTAAATGCAATAGACAAAGACTGATTAAATAATCTGTTAATACAACACGAACCTGCGGCTTTTTCAGGATTTTACTATGCAGACTAAAAATGAGCAGGTCTTGAAAATAAAAAAACTTGCTGAAAAAATAGGTGCCGAAATCATCGGTAACCATGACCTGAATATTACAGGCATAAATGCAATAAACCAGGCAAATGCGGACCAGGTAACTTTCCTCTCGTCCCAAAAATTCGAAAAAGACCTGGCAGACTCCAGAGCACCTGCTGTTATAACATCCAAGAAAATCAGCTCCGAAAAAACACAGCTCATCGTACCAAACGTCGACCTGGCACTCATAAAAACTCTTAACATATTCGCACCAGATTTGAACATACAAAAAGGCATTCACAAATCTGCCATGGTACACCCCTCTGCAAAAATAGAAGAAAACGTCTCTATCGGACCATTCGTTTCAATAGACCACAACACTTCCGTCGGACAAGACTCCGTAATCGCAGCAGGCGCAAAAATAGGACAGAACGTTACAATAGGACAAAACACGAACATCGGACCAAATGTCGTCATAATGCACAACTGCAAAATTGGAAACAACTGCCTCATCCAGGCAAATTCCACAATCGGCTCTATAGGATTCGGATACGTATTCGAAAACAATCAGCACCATCTGATTCCACACAACGGCTCAGTAATTATCGAAGATGCCGTAGATATTGGCGCAAACTGCGCCGTTGACCGTGCAAAATTCGGGGAAACTATAATCGGAGCTGGAACGAAAATGGATAATTTCGTTCACATCGCACATAATGTCAGAATCGGAAAATGCTGCCTCATGGCCGCTGGCGTCGCAATTAGCGGCAGCTGCAATATAGGAAACGGCGTCGTAATGGGAGGACAGGTCGGACTCGCACAGGGTCTCAATATCGGAGACTTCGCAATGATAGGAGCTCAAAGCGGACTCGCACAGGACGTCGAACCAAACAGCAAAATCATAGGATCTCCGCCAAATGAAGTCAGACACCAGTTCAAAATATTTGCCCTCTTGAAAAAATTACCCGATATGTATAATAAAGTAAAAAAAATCGACAGGAAAGTAACTAAACTTGAAGCTTCAGAAAACAATTAAAAACGAAGCAAAACTAAGCGGAAAAGGCCTTTTCAGCGGTAAGGATGTAAAACTGACATTCAAACCCGCAAAACCTGACACTGGTATTGTGTTCGTAAGAACAGATGTCTCTCAGCCGGTAAGAATAATAGCAAACGCTGAGAACATCGCTGAAAGAGACCGAAGAACTGCGCTGGCAAAAGGCTCGGTAACAATTGAAACACCCGAACACTGCCTCGCTTCTCTTGCAGCACTGGGAATTACAAATATCATTATTGAAACTGACAGCGTTGAACTGCCCGGCTTCGACGGAAGCAGCGATGAATACTTCAAAGCACTGAAAAAAGCAAACCCCGTAGAGCAAAACGAAAAAATCGAGGAAATCGTAATCACCGAACCCATCAGCATCGTCGAAAACGATAAATCAATCTACGCTCTGCCCTCAGAATCAAAAAATCTAAGCATAACCTTCGACATGGACTACACTGGACACACTGGAATAGGAAGACAGCTGTACTCCTTCCAGCTACAGGAAGAAATGTTCGAAAGAGAACTTTCAAAAGCAAGAACATTTGTACTCGAAGCAGAGGCTAAACAGCTTCGAGCCGCCGGAATAGGGGCACACCTTTCACCAAAAGAAATTCTCGTAATAAACTCAGACGGACCAATCAAAAACAGCTTCAGACTCGAAAACGAATGTGTAAGGCACAAAATTGTAGACCTCATCGGAGACCTATCACTGGTCGCAAAACCTGTCATCGGGAAAATTCTCGTATACAAAGGCGGACACAACCTGAACCAGAAACTCGCAAAGCAAATAGTTAAAAACGCCGAAAAAACTCAGGCAAAACAAACCGGACAGCCAAGAAGCGTTCTGGACATCAGAAGAATATCAAGAATACTCCCACACAGATACCCATTCCTGCTGGTAGACAGAGTCATACAACTCGACGGGGACAGAAAAATCAAGGCAATGAAAAACGTAACAATAAACGAGCAGTTCTTCCAGGGACATTTCCCGGGAACTCCAATTATGCCCGGCGTGCTCATCGTAGAGGCACTGGCACAGGTCTCAGGACTCATGTTCGCGCAAAAACTCGAACACACCGGAAAACTGGCCGTGTTGCTGACAATGGACAGGGTAAAGATAAGAAAAGCTGTCGTACCAGGAGACCAGCTCGTAATGGAAGCACAAACTACAAAGGCAAGAAGCAATTTCGCTAATTGCAAATGTACCGCTACCGTGGAAAACGAAACCGTCGCTGAAGCTGAATTGAAGTTCATGCTCGTCGATGATGAAATGATTTAAAAAAAATGAAAATCGGACAAAACTGCTTTCAGGAGGTAAGTTAAGGCAAAATGAGTGTTAATATTCATCAAAGCGCTATAGTTGACAAAACCGCTCAATTGGGAAATAACGTAACAATAGGGCCAAACACCGTCATCGACTCAAACGCCGTCATCGGTGATGACTGCTCACTAGATGCTAACGTCGTTGTTGGAAAAAACGTCAAAATTGGCTCAGAAAATATGTTTTACTCCAACTGCGTCATCGGAAGACCGCCCCAGCTGCTCGGAATGGACCCAAATAAACCAACAGGACAACTGGAAATTGGAAACAGGAACACAATCCGCGAAATGGTAACTATACACCCAAGCATGTACGAAGGACAAAAAACCACTGTAGGAAACGAAAACCTGCTAATGATTGGAGTTCACCTCGGCCACGACGTAATTGTCCAGGACAAAGTCGTAATTAGCAACAACACACAAATAAGCGGACACTGTAAAATCGAACAGGGAGTATGGCTAAGCGGAGGAGTACTCGTACACCAGTTCGTAACTTTCGGAAAGTGGTGCTATGCCGCTGGATTCGCAGGAATAAACCACGACATCCCACCCTTCGTAATCGTCAGCGGACACTACCCCCCCCAGGTAAGAGCTGTAAACAAAAGAGGACTAAAAAGAGCTGGACTGCAGCCAAGCCAGCAAACCAATATCATAAACGCTTTCAAAAAACTGTACAGGGCACAGGACGGAGTTTTCATCGAAAGAGTTAAACAGCTCTCAAAAAACAACGGACTCGACCCCAACGTAAAATACATGGTCGATTTCATACTAAAAAGCAACGAACATCGGTTCGGAAGGTACCTCGAAAAATTCAGGCACTAATACAAAAACCTGTTCTCTGCTGGTACATATTATTCAACTATACGGGAAAATCATGCAAAAGATAAAAACCGCAATTATCGGCGCCGGAAAAATGGGAAAAATACACGCTAAAGTATGCGCAAACCTCGAAAACGCTCAGCTCGAAGCTGTCGTTGACTCTGACAAAGAAAAAGCAAACCAGCTGGCAAAACAATATAACTGCAAAGCTTTTACAGACCACAAAGACCTGAAAAATATCGTCGACGCCGTCACAATCTCAACACCGACAATACACCATTGCCAAGTAGCCAAAGACTGCATAAACGCCGGCCTGCACATACTGATAGAAAAACCGCTCGCAGCTTCTTCAAAGCAGGGAAAAGAAATCGTCGAACTTGCAAAGAAAAAAAACGTCGTCGCTGCTGTCGGACACTCCGAAAGATGCAACCCCGTAGCACAGGCCATGAAAAGACTAAACATCGAACCAAAGTTCATAGAGTCAAACAGGATAAGCCCATATTCTTTCCGATCAACGGACATCGGCGTCGTACTCGACGTAATGATACACGATATCGACATAATACTTTCCCTTGCCTCGAGCCCGATTAAAGAAATTCAGGCAGTAGGAGTAAACGTAATCGCTCAGCACGAAGATATTTGCAACGCAAGAGTAGTTTTCGAAAACGGATGCATCGCAAACATCACCGCATCAAGACTAGCTCTAAAAACAGAAAGAAAAGTCAGGGTATTCAGCAGCCAGGCATACCTCAGCGTTGACTATTTCAAAAAAGAAGGTGTAATAATTCAGGCTGACCCAAACATCAACGTCGTTGAATGGATCAGAGAAAAACAGCAGCAGCCGGACTTCGACTTCTCCACTGTAAACTGGCCGGAAATGCTGCACATAGAAAACCTCGAAATTGACGACAGGGAACCTTTAAAAGTTGAGCAGGAATCTTTCCTGAACGCAATCTGCGACCCGCAAAAAAGACCGGAAGTAACTGCGCAGGAAGGGCTCGCCGCAATGCAGTGCGCAGAAAAAATTCTCGAAGCAATAAAACAGCACCAGTGGAAATAAATTACCGCTCGCTCATTTAATGAGAAAATTATGGTAAAATCCATAAACTACTTAACTCTCAAAAAAACTGCCTTCAACTACTCCAACCCCATCGCTGCCTTTACCTACGCAGCAATAACACTATACCTCTATCAGCCATACCTGCACCAGCTAAACAGAACAGACTTCCTGCCCCTGGCCGCCTCTGCAATAGCTGCACTGGGAACCTTCATACTAAGCTCAAGATGGACCGCAACCCCACCGGCTCAAATAATCGCAGGTGCAATCTACGGCTTTTCTCCACCGGTAATATCACTTTCTGCATACCACCCAGCTGCTTCTGTCTTCGCCGCAGCTCTGCCCTGGCTATTCATGCCCGCCGTCTTTTGGCCAATACACAAACAAGTCAGATTCTCAACCAAATCAGCTTCGGTAATACTGACTCTAATACCATTCATAATACTCTTGACACTGCTTTGGTACACAAAAACTCACCCCTCAAAAGCACACATCATGCCATTACCGCAGGAAAGCACCCTCAAACCCGCAAACATGCTTACAATAATATACCCCCTGGCAAAAATAAACCAGCTATACCACCTCGGACTATCACACACCGGACTGTTATTGGCAATACTCGGCTTATTCCTATACGCACACGCTAAAAAATTCAGCCTCATAATTGTTTTCATCGCAGGTATTGTATGCACAATCACAGGACACTTAATGGCACACAACCCCGCACTCTGGCTGCTGATTCCTGCAATCTTCGCCTCCGTTTTCGCTGCAATAGGATCCCAGCTGCTCGCATGGTGCGGAAAAAATGACTGCACCTCTCTGTTCATCGCAATTATACCTGCCGCAATACTAACTGCTGCCGGACTTATCATAAGCACATTCAGCCAAAACGGATTCTTCTACTCAACACTAATGTACGCAGCCTCTGCAATAATGATACTGTCAATTATCTTCACTGCCGCTGCAAAAGTAAGATGGCACAAATTCAGATGGATACTCATTCTCGCTGTCGTTTTCGCAGACACAATAATCTGCGCAGCAAAAACCCTCGACGCTGTTATGTAAATTATTTCAGCTTATAATTCGTCTGAGTCCTAAGCCCCGGCCAGCATATACCCTTACTTGTCCTTAACCTCAAGACCCATTATACCCATCGCCTTTTGAAGGTCCTGCCAGACTTTAGTACGGGCATCGCGAGTATAATTACGAAGAAGATACGCCGGATGGTAAGTCGCTATAAGAGGAACAGGCTCTGCATCATCACTTACATAAAAATCGTGAACCTCACCCCTGAGCTCACCTATCGCACGGTTCGTATTAAGCAATGTCCGAGCAGCATGAGCACCAAGAGCAACTATAACATCCGGACAAATAACACTAAGCTGAGCCTTCAAATAAGGAAAACAGCTCAATATCTCATCTGCCTTTGGGTCCCTGTTGCCCGGTGGCCTGCACTTAACTACATTGCATATAAAAACATCCTCACGCCCAAGACCCATACCAGCTATCATCTTGTCAAGAAGCTTACCAGCCCTGCCTACAAATGGCAATCCCTGGGCATCCTCATCCGCTCCTGGCCCCTCACCTACAAAAACAAGATTCGCTGTAGAACTGCCCGCTCCAGGCACCGCATTTGTCCTGCTGCTGCCAAGCTCACAAAGAGAGCAAGTCCGGATCTGATCTGAAAGCTTCTCTAACTCAATTGCCGCATCTTTTCTTGCCATATCCTCAGCTTCCCGTATCTCTTCCCTGTTAATAACGCAGACGCCGCCGCTGAAAAACGACTCCATCTCAATATATTGCATAACCCTTTTCTCAACATCACACTGTTTCATAAATCAATTGTAATAAACTCCTGCCACCATAGCAAACCTTTTCAAAATAAAAACGTCAACTGACCAGTACGGATAACTGCCCTCAAAAGACAAACTCACTCTTACAGTTGTTTTTAAAATCAAAATAAGATATAGTAAATAAACCGCAAAAATATATATAATAAGTACCCATAAGGGTAAAAATCATGAGTAGCTCTAATAAAGATAATAGCATGGCCATAAATACAGTAATCTTTGACTTCGACGGCACAATCACTCAGCCGATTCTCGATTTCGAAC
>CAZAYB010000050.1:0-14323 GCA_964489215.1 uncultured Pirellulales bacterium | reverse complement strand
TCGACGCCGACGCGACGGAGCAAAAGGGGCTTAGGGGCCCAAAAGTATTTTGAGGTTGAAATAATCTGACTAAAAACGAAAGCTAACATACGTAATATCCTATAGTTATGGATATTTGGGTGCATTGCAACCCACAAATCTTTTTAAAGAGGCAATTTTATTTGACTATCAACAGCAATTAACAGCGGCAGTTTTAATACTATCGGCTCTGAAAAAATTCGCTTAAGCTCAATGAACGAATTGAACCTCAGGGTTTATTTTTTAAAGGGCTTCGGTATAAGTTTGGCTTTAGTTTTCTTGACAAAAAGCTGTTTTAGGGGGATACTGCGTTTTTTCAGGGAATTTGATAACAAAAAGCAGAGGTGATTCAATGTATTTACTCGGTCTTGATATAGGTACATCTTCAATCAAAGCGACTTTGATGGACTGTGAAAACAGAGAGGTAGCGGGCTCGGCGGTTTCCCCTGAGAAAGAGATGGTTATAGAGGCTTGTAAGGCTGGTTATGCAGAGCAGGATCCTGAGATGTGGTGGGATAATGTCAGGATTGCAACGGGTATGATACTGGAGAAAGTGCGGGTTGAGCCATCGGATATCAAGGCGATAGGGATTACTTATCAGATGCATGGTCTTGTGATAGTTGATGATAAGAAGGAGGTTTTGAGGCCTGCTATAATCTGGTGTGACAGCAGGGCTGTGGAGACGGGCAACAAGGCGTTTAATAGTATTGGATCGGCTAAATGTTTGTCGACTCTTTTGAATAGTCCGGGCAATTTTACTGCTTCGAAACTTGGATGGGTAAAGGACAATGAGCCTGAGCTGTTTAGTAAAGTTTATAAATTTATGCTTCCCGGCGATTATATCGCAATGAAACTGACTGACCGTATAGCTACGACGGAATCTGGTTTGTCTGAAGGTATATTCTGGAACTTCAAAGAAGGTAAGATAAGCAATGAGGTGATGGATTATTTTGGTTTTGAGGAAAGTTTGGTACCTCAGTTAGTTCCGAGTTTTGGTAACCAGGGTGAGTTGACGGATAAGGCAGCTGAAGAACTTGGTCTTTGTGCTGGTACAGCGGTAACTTATCGTGCGGGAGACCAGCCTAATAATGCATTCAGTCTTAATGTTCTTGAGCCCGGCGAGATAGCGGCAACGGCAGGTACATCTGGAGTTGTTTACGGTATAGGTGACAGTGCCGATCATGATCCTTATTCGAGGGTCAATACTTTTCTGCACGTCAATAACAGTAAGGATAATGGCCGATACGGTGTTTTGCTTTGTATTAACGGCACGGGTATACTTAACAGCTGGCTGAAGCATAATGTTGCAGGCAGGGGAGAGGATTATGATTATATGAACTCTATGGCGGAGAAGATAAGTCCCGGTTGTGACGGTCTTATGATACTGCCGTTTGGTAACGGTGCTGAGCGTACGCTTAGAAATAAAAATATCGGCAGCTCTGTTCATAATCTGGATTTCAACATTCATCACAAGGGTCATTTAATGCGGGCTGGTCAGGAAGCTATCGTTTTTGCATTGAACTACGGCATTTCGATAATGAAGGATATTTCGGTTGAGATTGAGACTGTTCGTGCGGGCAAAGCGAATATGTTTTTGAGCAGGGTTTTTACGGAAGCTTTTTCGACGGTAACCAATTCGGTTGTAGAGCTTTATGATACTGACGGGTCTGCCGGGGCGGCCAGGGCAGCTGGAGTTGGAGCTGGTATATTTAAGAGTTTTGAAGAGGCTTTTGAGAACTTTGAGAAGCTTGAGACGGTTGAGCCGAATGAGAAGACCTCAGATATTTACGCGGAGGTTTATGAGAAGTGGGTGGGTATTCTGGAAAAGCAGCTTGGTTAGTGAATGTCCCGGCCGATACAGGAAATCAGTGATGAATTTAGGTTGTTTTTGAGGTTTACTCTTTCCACCAATGCTGACCGAGACATGTGCCTACCAGTGTTGCCGATGCAATCATTGGGTGGTCAACGGGAACGCTTTTTCTGTTGCCTGCGACATCCTCGAGCTTAACGGGTACACATTCGTTTCCTTTGTATGCGACCATTACATTATACTCACCTTTTGCGATAAGTTCAGCTGCCTTTGTTCCAAGCCTTGTGCACAGTAGCCTGTCGTAAGCGCTTGGTATTCCTCCCCTTTGAACGTGTCCGAGGCTTGTTACTCTTGCTTCTATCCCTGTAATGTCCTGCAGCTGTCTTGCGACTCTGCTTGCGATAGGTTCCTGGACGACGTGGTAAGTTCTTACTTCACCACCGACTTTTCTAACTACCAATGCGCCAGAGCCGTCGTCAACATTAATTGTATCCAGATCCTCCAGTGTTTCTATAAGCTCTTCTTTTTCTGAATCCTTTTTCTTCTTTTTTTTCTTTTTCTTCTTTTCATCCTGCTGGTGGCCCTCTACATCGCTTAATGACTTTGCGCCTTCAGCGACGGCGACAATAGAGAAACGCTTTCCCTTGCTTCTTCTTTCCATAATATAATCGCCGATGACTTTTGGGTCATAAGGAAGTTCGGGAATCAAAATAACGTCAGCTCCTCCGGCTATTCCTGCTCCGAGCGTAAGCCAACCGACTTTGTGTCCCATTATTTCACATACGATTATTCTATGGTGACTTGTGGCGGTGGTATGAAGACGGTCTATTGCGTTAGTTGCAATTTGCCTTGCAGTGTCGTGTCCAAATGTTGTGTCAGTTATGGCGACGTCGTTGTCGATTGTTTTTGGTAAAGTAATAATGTTTACTCCAGCCTGCTGGAGTCTCAGTGCGTTTTTTTGCGTACCTCCGCCGCCAAGGCAGACGAGGCAGTCCAGGTGCATTCTGTTAATGTTTTCCAGAGCAACATCTGTCATATCGACGGTTTTTCCGCCCATAGGCATTTTGTGCAGTTTGTCCCTGCTTGTTCCGAGTATTGTGCCTCCGTCAGTGAGTATGCTGCTTACAGCCTTTCCGTCAAGGGGCATTGTTCTGTTTTCGACCAGTCCCCGAAAACCGTCCATGATTCCGACAACGTTCATTTCGTATTGATCCATTGCTGGTCTTGCGACAGCTCTGATTGCAGCGTTTAGGCCTGGGCAGTCTCCTCCGCTGGTTAAAATACCGATACATCTTGGTTTCTTTTTTGAAGACACAAAAGCTCCTTCCGTATCCAGTACGGTAATTAATTATTATTACACAATTTACGGCGATTTATCAAATGGACGCATTTAGTAATATTAGAAATAAACGTAACCTCTAACAATTCAATATGTCGCCCATGAAGTTAATCAAGTTACTTTAATTTATCGATTATCGATAACAAATGCAATAACAGAACAATTGAAGTTAAATAATAGTAACTTATTTATTTTTTTATCGTCAAAAGAGACAGACATGATAACCCAAATTAAAGGTACAGCCGTTAAAATCGGCAAAATTTATCCCCAAGGATGTTTTTTGCGCAAAGAAAAAGGCCGAAAAACGCTGTTTTCGGCCTCCTCCATTTTATTCTTCCTCTCTCCGGCTCTTAAATATACATTTTTTTACAATAAAGTCAAGACAATAATTTAAATTAGGTAATTTTACCCATATAGCGTTTTTCCCATCAAAGCTGTTGTCTTTTTAACTTTTTTCTGTTATGATTATACTTTTACGGATTGAATTTTTGAGTAACCGGCTGAAGAAGTATTTTCAGCTATTTTTTTAAGTTTTTTTTTGTATTTAGAACTTTATACCGGAGGCATTTAAAAAGTGCTGCCTAAGTTTCAATCCGGTCATTGGTGTTACGTGCTTTTTTTTGGCAGATAGTATTAACCATTTTTTAGGAGAAATAAATTGATTGATCTGCTTTCTGGAAACGCGGCAATAGCCCGCGGGGCCTGGGAAGCGGGGGTGACATTTGCGTCCGCATATCCAGGCACACCATCGACGGAAATACTTGAAAATATCGTAAAATATAAAGATGACCTTTACTGTGAATGGTCTCCTAATGAGAAGGTTGCACTTGAGGCAGCAGTTGGTGCTTGCCTTACGGGCGCTCGAGCTGTTTGCTGTATGAAGCATGTAGGTCTTAATGTGGCAGCTGATCCACTAATGACGCTTACTTCTATCGGCACGAAGGGGGGAATTGTGATTTGCGTTGCAGATGACCCTGGAATGCATTCGTCTCAGAACGAGCAGGATACCCGCAATTACGCCAGGTTCGCTAAGATTCCGATACTTGAGCCGAGCGATTCGCAGGAGGCTAAGGATTTTGTTGGTTACGGACTTGAAATATCAGAGAAGTATCTAACTCCTGTTATTCTGCGTTCGACGACTCGAATAAGCCATTCCCGGAGTCTGGTAAGGATGCAGGAAAGGAAGTCTCCTACTGCGGAGATAGGTTTTGAGAAGGACCCTCCTCGTTATGTTCCGATTCCTCTTTGGGGCAGGCAGATGCGTAAGCGGGTTGAAAGCAGGCTGTCCGAGCTTATGACCGAAGCGGACAATTCGGTACTTAACAAAATAGAAATGCGTGACAAGAGGCTTGGCATAATCAGCTGCTCTATCACTTATCAGTATGTTCGAGAGGTTTGGCCGGAAGCATCTACGCTTAAGCTTGGCATGAGTTATCCTTTTGCCAACGGTCTTATCAGGAAGTTCGCGGATTCTGTTGACAGACTTCTTGTGGTTGAGGAGCTTGATAATATTATTGAAGAGCATATCAAGTCTCTTGGTATTGAATGTACGGGCAGGGAATTTATACCCGGGATTGGTGAACATTCACCGACAGTTCTTGCCAAAAGCAGGGCCCGGATGGAGGGTAAGGATTCAGGTGAAATTAAGGCGAGTGATTTTACTGAGGGTTTGCCGCCTCGTCCTCCAGTTTTGTGTCCGGGTTGTCCTCATCGTGGCGTATTTTACGCACTCGGCAAGCGTGATGTTGTTGTTACCGGGGATATCGGCTGTTACAGCCTTGGCACTTTCAAGCCTTTGAACAGGCTTGATACGATATTATGTATGGGCGGAGGGGTTTCGATGGCTCATGGAATGGACAAGGCTAACGAACCCAAAAAGGTTGTGGGTATCGTAGGCGATTCTACGTTTTTCCATTCCGGGATAACCGGTTTGCTTGATATTGCGTATAATAAGGGCAGCTCGACAATAATCGTTGTCGATAACCGAACGACAGCTATGACAGGTCATCAGGACCACCCTGGTACAGGCAAGACTTTGATGGGTGAAAATACTGTTGAGGCATCAATTTCGGATATCGGCAAGGCTTGCGGTATAAAGCGTGTTCGCGAGATACATCCTTACGATCTGGATGCGACTCAGAAAGTTCTTAATGAAGAGATGGATTCCGATGAACCTTCTCTGGTGGTATCGGTAGCTCCGTGTATTCTCAAGGAACGCAAGGATGTAGATTCAAAACGCGAAATTAACGCGTCTTTGTGCAAAAACTGCAGGGCCTGTCTTAAGCTTGGCTGTCCGGCAATCGAGGCAGAGGAGAAGAAGAAACCCCAGATAAGCGAGCTGCTTTGTGTAGGATGCGGTTTGTGTGAAAAAGTATGTCCCTTCGGTGCAATCTCAGCAAAGGAGTAAATAACGATGAGTGATAATCAAGAAACTACAAGTGTTGTTCTTGCGGGAGTTGGCGGTCAGGGTATTTTGCTTGCGAGCGAGGTGGTTGCCCGCGCGGCGATGAACGCAGGTTTCGATGTTAAAACAAACGAAGTACACGGTATGGCTCAGCGAGGCGGTTCAGTTATAGCTCAGATAAGGTACGGTAAAGAGGTTAACTCTCCGCTGGTTGAAGAAGGTACGGCTAAGGTGCTTGGCTCATTGGAGCAGATAGAGGGTTTGCGTTTTTGGCAGTATCTGGCACAGGGCGGGCTTGCGGTGGTGAACTCTCAGATGATGGTTCCTGTTACTGTATCGATGGGTTCTGCGGAATATCCTGAAGATGGTGAAGAACGTAACAGGAAGGCTTTTGATAATCTTGTTTATATCGATGCGGCTAAAGAAGCGGTTGAGCTTGGTAATATCAAATGCGCGAATATCATTATTGTCGGGGCTCTTTCTACCGGGCTTGATTTAAGTATTGATGCATGGCATGAGGCTATAAAGTCATCGGTTAAAGAAAAATTTGTCGAGCTGAACATTCAGGCTTTTGATAAAGGCAGGGAACTTACCGGAGAATAGTTATGGGCAGGGCAGGTTTTTTCAACCATGAGATGGAGACCGCATCCGTTGATAGGATTCGTCAGATTCAGACGAACCTTTTGAAAGATGTTGTAAAACATGTTTACGACAATAATGCTTTGCAGAAAAAGCGGATGGATAAGGCGGGGATTTGCGCAGATGATATTCACAGTATAGATGATATCACCGCTTTGCCATTGATGGATAAGAATACATTCCGCGAGGCTTATCCACTTGATCTTTGCTGTGTTGACCGGAAGCATCTTCGCGAGATGCATATGTCTTCGGGGTCGACGGGGACTCCTGTTGTTATGCCTTATACATCGGGTGATCTTCGTCAGTGGTCCGAGTGTATGGCAAGGTGTTATTATATGGCAGGCGGTCATGAGAGTGATGTTTGTCAGATAACGCCATCTTTTGGTCTTTTTAACGGCGGGTTTGGTATGTACCATGGTGCCAGGGAGGCAGGTCTTTTTATAGTTCCATCCGGTGCGGGTAATACTGCCAGGCAGATTCAGCTTGCGAAGGATTTCAAGACGCGGATATTAACCGGTGTGGTAAGTTACGGGATAAGGATACTTGAGGTTTTGAGCGAGGAAGATGAGCAGCTCGATGATCTTGAAATTGGTATTTTCGGTGCGGAGATATTTTCGGATTCGCTCAAGAAAAAGATAAACGGCGGCCTTGGCATAGAGTCTTTTGACATATACGGTATGACAGAGACAGGCGGTGTGGGGACTCTTGGTATGGATTGTTCGGCGCATGACGGAATTCATGTTTGGGAGGATCATTATTATGCTGAGATAGTCGATACGGAGACTCAAAATCCGGTTGAGGACGGAGGGGCCGGGGAACTGGTGGTTACAAGTCTTAGCCGTGAGGCTCTTCCTGTTATAAGATTTAAGACCGGCGATCTTACGAAGATAGTTTCCCGTGAGAAATGTTCATGCGGCAGGACCCATGTTCGTATTGCTCCGATTACCGGCAGGGTAGATGATATGCTGATAGTTAAAGGTGTTAATTTTTTTCCATCTCAGGTTGAGCAGACTTTGATGAAATTGCCTGGTGTGGGGTTGAATTATCAGATAATAATTGAAACTCAAAAGGGTGTCAAGGATGTTAGAATCAATGTAGAGGCGGAGCCATCGGTTACAGGTTATATGATCGAAAAGGCTCTGAAGGAGTCTCTTGGTTTCAGTCCTAAAGGCGATGTTCATCCGATAGGTTCTCTTCCCCGTCAGCCCGGCAAGGCCAAGAGGGTTTTTTATAAGGAAATCGAGTAGCGGTTTTTTTAGGGAATCTGCAAAGAGCTTTTTTTTAAAGCAATTTTAGTCTTGTTTTCTTACAGCGGTGCATTTGTTGGTGTTTTGTTTGTTTTGCTTTTCCCATGGAGCCGGTATATTGTAATCGCGAAAGTCTTTTGCTCTTTTTTTAAGCGGGTCCATTTTTCTCATTACTATCATTGAAACGACGGCAGCGAATATGATGGCGGTAAAAGCGGTGAGCAGATCTACGAACCAGACTTTTTTATTCATGATAACAGAGGTAGTTTTAACGATTGCTAATAGAGCTGAGGGCCCTGAGACAGCCAGGGGCAGCCACCACCATCGGTATTTGTCAGCGTTTGTGAAGCGTTCCATCCAATGTACCCATACGAGGGTGAAGAATGTGTATCCGAGAAAATGGAAAGCGGTGTTAATTAAGATGTTTTCCGCAATTGTATCGGTTGCGGTCAGGTTTGTGATGATGAATATGATCGCTGCGGATATAATTAACAGGCTTTGCCAGAACCCCATGAAGGACATGATAATTACCGCTGTGAGGGTACCTGTCAAGTCTGCGAAGAAATCTGAAACCTGTGGGCTTCTTCCGGGTACGAAGCTTTGCAGGTATTCGTCCGCGGCTGCGTAGGCAGCAACGGCAGCTATTATAAGCCAGGGCTTCATTTTTTTCCATTTTATTTTTTCATAGGGACTTACCGAACACCATGCAAGAAATACGAGTATCAGATACGCGGTAAAATGCATCGTTTTGTCGTTCATTCTCATATTTGTCACGACCATTTTGGGTATGGGAATGTGCGTTGCCAAAAAGATGGCGGGCAGATACAGTGAGAAACTTATGAGTATATATTTATGACGTCTTAAGAGATTCATTTATTCTCCATTGGAAAGTAATACGGCTATATCGGTTTTTATCGGCATTTCATTAAACATTTTATGTATGCACTTTGAAAAAAGGGTCATATCGTATATGATATATTTAATTGCTGTTATGTGAAAGATTTCAAATGAAATTAAACGATATTTTTTGGAGAAAGCAATGATCGAGTCAATTATTGATATATACCATACTTATGTGTGGGGTCCGATATCAAGGGATCCGTGGTGGGAAATTACGGCGTTTGTAGGAGAGGTGGTTTTTGCGGGGCGGTTTTTACTGCAATGGCTGGTGAGCGAATTTAAAAAGAAATCTTATATTCCGATTTCCTTTTGGTACATGTCAATTATCGGAAGTGCGATCCTTGTTGCTTATTTCGTTCATAAGAAACAGCCTGTGATGATAGCAGCTTTTACTGCCCAGATATTTATATATTTTCGCAATCTTACGCTGATCAAGAAAAATATCAGGATATCTGATACGACCAATCAGGAGAGCGTTAACCAATTTGAAAACAAAGATGAAAGGGGACAATAATGAAACATGCTGTAATGATAATAGCGAAAAAGATTTTCAGAGATGAGGAGCTTCTCGAGACCCAGGAAGAGCTTGAAAAGGCAGGTGTCAAGACAACAATCGCAAGCTCGAGTGCTGGTGCCTGCATTGGTAAGCTTGGTGCGGAGGTTGAGGCTGAAATTTCGGTAAGTGATATTGAAATTAAGGATTACGACGCGGTTGTTTTTGTGGGAGGCAATGGGGCAGAGGAATATTATGATGACCATAAGGCTCTTACGGCTGCCAGGGACGCGGCGGCAGAGGGAAAGACTGTAGCAGCTATTTGTATTGCACCGAGGATCCTTGCCAACGCGGGTTTGCTGGAAGGAATTCAGGCTACATGCTATGAATCGGAAGCTGAAAATATTGCGAAGCTGGGTGCTGAGTTTATCGAAACTGATGTTGTTGTCGACGGGAAAATAATAACCGGGTCGGGGCCGGGCGCTTCCAGGCGGTTTGGTAAGGCAATAGCTAAATCTGTCGGTGCTTAGCAAAGCTGGACCGGCCGATCAATGCTGAAGCAGGTCCAATGTCAGCGGCGTTTTAAAGATTGGGTTAACATCAATGACCGGTTTAATTTTAGGGTGCAATTTTTAATGGCATGGGGTATGTAATATCAGTCGGGTTTGATTGTGGGAAGTGATACTTTGTAAACGACTCCTGTAATTCTTACGATGAAAGTTATGAGAATAGCTATAAGTGCTGATATTGTCTGGGAGATGTTCATGGAGTATGCGGCTATGTATCCTAAAGCACCTGCGATTGCGGCAGTGGCGTAAATTTCTCTTCTTAGAATCAGCGGTATGTGGCCTACGAGCAGGTCTCTTATCATTCCCCCAGCGACGCCTGTTATAACTCCCATTGCAGCGGCGACAATATAGCTGGTCTGGCAGTCAAGAGCCTTTTGCACACCGACGGCAGTAAAAACAGCAAGGCCAAAGGCATCGAGTGTAATCCAGAATCTTGTAAGTTTTTTGAATATCTGTACGAGGAAAAAGGTAAGTACCGCAAAAGCGACGGCGGCAATGACATAATTTGTATCCTTTACCCAGAAGACGGGTGTCGCACCTAAGAGCAGGTCCCTTATGCTTCCTCCGCCTAAAGCTGTTACGAACCCAATTACGATGCCGCCAAACAGGTCGAGTTTTTTCTTTCTGACGGCTAAAAGAGCTGTAACAGCAAAAATAGCGGTACCTGTGATGTCAAAAAAGTATAGCATATTTTTTTATATCTGATTGGTATTGTCGGGGTTAATGTTTTCAGGTGGGGCAAACTGAGCTGGAGTGTCCGGGACGGGATTAAATGAATTGCCGGGGAAGACGTCAAAGTCTGTTCCGAACTGGCTAAGGAAAAATAAGGAGTAACTTCTGATAAAAACATAGAGAGGCAATAGAATGACGGTGCCTATATATGGTATTAATGTTATGCAGCAAGTGAAGCAGGTGGCGGCGCAGGTTACCATGCCAATGACCATTGAGACGAGCAGGAAAAATAAAAGGTACAAAATAAACTGCCAGAAATAATTTTTGAAGAGCTGCCAAAATATTGACCATGCCTGGGTAACTCGGCATTTTGCGATGAACATTATCGGGACTACGAAGTCGTTTGTGAATTTATTAACGATACCTATTGAAATCATAAGAGGTAAAAAAAGTATTCCTGCAATGATAAGCAAAAATATGTTTGGGAAACTGAACTGTGCTGCTTTTTCGGCAATTACGAAGACATAACCAATTGCGCCTGCGAAAAGGGCTACGGCAGCAAAGAAAATAATCGCAATTACGAGTCTGAACAGAAACAGACTGTTTCCCTGAACTTTGTATGTATTCCATGGTTCAGTTACCTGTCCGATGTTTTGGGAGACACAATGTACGAACATGAATTTTGCTCTGCTTGTAATCCATAACAAAGCCAGTACAATGGCAGTAAACAGCAGTACAATCACAATTGCCAGTGGAATTATCCAGTAAAGATTCTGACCTACGAAGCTTTCTATATCAGCAACGGGACAGACTGCAGGGCTGGCTGATGAATTACCCGCACCGGAGCCTGAATTATTTATTGGGAAATTGAAGTTGAAGCCTCCTCCCCGATTGCCGATGGTAGCAAGCCAGGCACAGAAACCAACAAGAAACCATTTACTGAGGTCGAAAGGTTTAAAGAGCATTTTTGCGGTCCAGTCGGCTGCGAGCGATACCGGTTGTATGACACTTATTCCGGATTTTGCCATTTTGTTCTCCTTTGGCGATTATGACAAACTTTAGTTATGCTGATGTTCCTTTTTGTCTTTACTGGTTTGTCTTTTTGCGTCCTTGAGCAGGTCCGGTCTTGGTTCCGAGCCGAGTATTATCGCGATCCATCTTGTGTCACGGTTGCTTTCAAGAGCGACTTTAATTGTCATAGTAAGCGGAACCGAAAGCAGCATTCCGACCGGCCCGAGGACCCATCCCCAGAAGACCAGGGAAAGGAATACTACCAGGGTAGAGAGTCCGAGCCCTCTGCCCATAATACGAGGTTCCATAAAATTTCCGATAACCATATTTACGACGACGTAGCCTGCAGTTACAATTGAAGCGTTTACCCAGCTATGCTGAATCAAGGCGACCAGTATTGGTGGTACAGCAGCAATTATAGAACCTATGTTGGGTACAAAATTGAGGAAGAAAGCTAAAACAGCCCACAGCAGCGGGTAATCGACGTCGAGGAATATAAGCCAGATTCCTACTGCCAGGCCGGTGACGGCACTTGTCAGGGTTTTTATTGCGAGATACCTTTTGACATCTGAGGTAATTTTTGACAGCTGAGAGAATGACTGTTTTGGTCTGTTTAAGGCACTGCTAAGTTTGTCGGGGAAAATGGACGCTTCCAACAGTATGAAGACCACCGTCACGAAAATCAAAAAGCCGTTTGTAAGCATTCCCGTAAGCTGTGTGAAAAGATTTGAAACCAGTGCCATGATAGCTCCGGGGTTTAGCCATTTAAGTTTGTCCGGCAGTTCTATTCCTTTGCTTTCGAGCCAGGTTCTCAGCTGCGAGACCTGGCTTTGTAAAGTTTGCTGATATTCGGGCAGGTTTTTTGTAAATGAGTTGAGGCTTGTTCCTATAAGAGCTCCGAGCAGCACTCCTGCCGTAAGGAGTATCACTGCCATGAACAATATTGCCAGAAATGTGGGCACTCCATGTCTTTGCAGCCAGTACATAAACGGAGTGCAAAGTATTGCTATAAAAATCGACAGCAGGAAAGGTACGACTATTGTTTCCGCGGCTTTCATACCGGCAACGACGACGACGAAGGCTGCCATTATCAACAGGAAGCCGTACATTGGGGGCAGCCTGCCTCCTATATTAACCGATCTGTCAACATCTCCTTGATTCATTTAAGTACCTCCTTTTACCGAGATAATAATTCTTATTATCGTAATCAGGGCTATCATTGCTGAAAAGACGTGATGCCATTTTATAAATTTTTTATTAACCGCTTTTGGCCATATAATAACCGCATAGACTCGATAAGAAAACTCTGTACATAGAAAAATGAACAGCCAGATACCCATAAACTCAACTCTGGCAGCAGTTTTAATATCTGCCAATGTCATTGCCTCCATCGATCTGAGGGTGTTAAATAAAAGCAAATTTGTCCTGTAGTTCTGGTCCATGGCTCTGAAATGCCATTTCCATCCGAATAATCTCAACCCTGCCTGGTCGACCCCGACCAGGAACAACAGGATCAATAAGGTCCCGCAAAAAGCAGCGACAGCAAAATGCATTTTTTTACGGAATTGCTTTTTTGTCAAATAACACCTGCCTGTTATTAAAGATGGGCATGATTTCAGCTTTACGGTTACCTCTAAAAAGACATTTTGTCTTAGAAGCGTACCGGTACGCCTTTTGCTTCGAGATAATCCTTCACCTCGTTAATAGAATACTGGTCGTAATGGAAAATAGAAGCGGCAAGGGCGGCGTCAGCTTTTCCTCTGGTGAAGACATCCACAAGCGAATCCAAAGTTCCCGCTCCTCCGCTTGCAATTACGGGTATATCCACCGCATCAGCTACAGCAGCTGTAATTTCCAGGTCGTACCCATCCTTTGTTCCGTCAGCGTCCATGCTTGTAAGAAGAATTTCTCCTGCGCCGAGTTTTTGAGCTTTTACGGCCCATTCAACGGCATCAATATCTGTAGGTTCCGATCCAGCCTTTACGCAGACCTGCCAGTTACCCTTTTTGTCCTTTCTCTGGCGGGCATCGATAGCGAGGACGACACATTGAGCGCCGAATCTTTGACTTGCTTCACTTAGCAGGTCCGGGTTAAATACAGCGGCGGTGTTTATGGAGCACTTATCTGCCCCGCTTCTTAAGAGCAGGTCTATTTCGTCTGCTTTTGTTATTCCGCCTCCGACGGTGAAAGGAATGAACACCTTTTCAGCGACTTTTTCGACAAGGTCGACAATTGTTTTGTTGTTACGTATAGTTGCAGTTATATCGAGAAAAACCAGCTCGTCGGCACCTTCATCGCTGTATCTTGCACCCAGCTCTACGGGGTCGCCGGCGTCCCGCAAGTTAAGGAAATTAACCCCTTTAACAACTCGATTATCCTTTACATCAAGACATGGCACTATGCGTTTTGTTAGCATCAGTCAGCCCTCTTTCTACAGATGCGTTCGAAGTTGCGTAATACTTTTAGTCCGGCTGGTCCGCTTTTTTCTGGGTGGAACTGCACACCGAAGACATTATCTTTCTGGACCGAAGCTGGTACCTTTCCACCGTAATCGGTATAAGCGACTTTGACAGAATTGTCTATATTGTTGGCACAGTATGAATGAGCGAAATAGAAATATTCTTTTTCCTTCATGCCGTCAAAGAGTTCCATACCCTGCTGGAACTGAACATTATTCCATCCCATGTGTGGTACAGTCAGTCCCGGTTTAAAGTGATCAACGGTTCCTGATACGAGTTCCAGGCCTTTATGCTGTCCCATTTCAGAGCTTTTTTCGAAAAGCATCTGGTAACCGACGCAGATTCCGAGAATTGGAGTGCCTTTTTTTACTGCATCCTTTATGATATTTGCAGTTTTTCCGAGAGCTTTTACGGCATATCCGAAAGCAGCTACTCCGGGCAGAATTATCCCGGATGCTTTTTCAATATCGCAGGGCTCTTTTGAAAGCTTTTCTCTGTATCCAAGGTGTGCAAGTGCATTTGCGACACTTTTGGTATTACCGACATTATAATCTATAACCACAATCATTTATTTCTTTCTGGAATAAAAACAGTCTGTTTTATTTTAAGTGCCCAGCTTACCATAAGCAGGTCTTCTGGTCAACCCTATAAAGGTGTTAATACGACCGGTCCGAACAAAAGCAATTATTAGAGCATGTCAGGAAATGATGTAACCGCTTATGCCTGCTGCGGCTTCGTCCGGCGGTGTTGAAAATACTCGCC
>CAZAYB010000049.1:0-14502 GCA_964489215.1 uncultured Pirellulales bacterium | reverse complement strand
GGCATTTGTACAGTGCTTAAGAGTGCGTCCAGGCCGGCAGGTGAGGATGATGCAGCTAATGGAATTCCTATTATTGGCAGCTGTGAGTGTGCAGCCATTGCTCCAGCGAGGTGTGCAGCCATTCCTGCAGCTGCGATGATTACCTTTATACCTTTTTTTTCTGCTGATTTTGCGAAATCAGCGGCTATGTCGGGTGTTCTGTGTGCTGACATTACGTGTACAGCTGGTTCGATTTTGAAGTATTTGAGCTGATCGATGCAGGACTGCATTACTGGCAGGTCTGAGTCTGAGCCCATTAAAACGGCGACGGTTGAGTTTTTGTTTGAAGTAGTCATATTCATCCTTTAGTATAGTTAAACGTAATATTTATTTTTTCATGCAGAATGATAAACGTTAATTATGATAAATTCAAGTAAGGGGGTAAAAAAAATGATCAGAAAATCATTGGCAGCCGGTCAGTTTTATCCAGATGACCGTGATGGTTGTGTTGGTATGATAGAGGAGTTTTCCGGCCTTGAATTTGATTTCGGCAATTTGCCTGGTCATATTTTTTGCGGGGTTGTTCCTCATGCGGGCTGGGTTTTCAGCGGCGATCTGGCGGTGAAGGTTTTTGAGGCAATTAAGAGGCAAAACGGGGGTGTTGATACATTTTTGATGTTTGGAGCTTCCCATAGATATATGGGTCAGCCGGCCGTTTTTGCGTCAGGTAAGTGGGAAAGTCCTGTTGGCGATATCGAGGTTGATGAGAACCTTGCAGGTGAGATTTTATCAAGTACCAATGGAGTCAGCAATGCAAAGGTTCACGGCGGTGAGCATAGTATTGAGGTTCAGGTTCCTATAATAAAGGAGCTTTTTGACGGTGCGAGGATGGTTCCTGTTCTTGTGTCGGGTAATTTGGACAGCATAGAATTCGGCAGGGGCTGCGGTGAGGTTCTAAGCGGTTTAGCAGACAATAAACGTGTGGTTTGCATAGCTTCTACGGATCTTACTCATTACGGCAGGAGTTATGGTTTTTGTCCGGAGGGTACAGGTCAAAAGGGAGTTAAATGGGCCAAAGATGTCAATGACAGAGAATTTCTTGAATATGTCGTGAAAATGGATTCTGAGGGTGTATTGAATAAGGGCGTCAATGATATGAGCAGCTGCGGACCCGGGGCGGTTGCGGCGGCGGTAGAGGTTGCGAAAATTCTTGGTGCTGAAAAGGGTGTTGTTATCGGTCATACTCACAGCAGTGAGGTTATGGAGGGCAGGCTCGGCCGAAGCGGAGGCGGGGACAGCGTTGGATACGCTGGTGTTGTATTTTAACATTGTTAAAATTCAGGGCTTTTTTTCGGGTCTCGGCGGACCGCGTGCTCGTGCGTTGAAGCACGGGCAATAAAAAGTAAAAACCAGATTTATGAGCGAAATATTCGGCATTTTAGTGTCCTTTTTGGTTTACTTGTTTCACTTAAACAATAGTAAATAAATTCTGATGAAGCAAATATTCGGAGGATTATTTTTTGGGAAAATAATTGTCTGTTGAGAATATGGGTTTGTTTTTGCGGCAATTATAGGACGTTGAAAAAGATTGAAGAATTTTGGGGGATTTGAGCCGGGTTTGTATCGGGAATTTAAGGCAGTCTTTTTTTTTGTGCTCGGAGGCCCGCGAGCACCCTGGACAGCTATGACAGAAATTGTGGTTGTTCTGTTAAGCATATTTATAACCCCCGGATAAGTTTCTCTCGACTATTTTTAATATTATGCTATGGGCCCTAAAGAATAAGCTTAACATCAATGATCGGCTTGAACTATAGGGCTCAATTTTTAAGCTACTTTAGTATTATATCAGATAAGGGGTTTGAAATCAAGAAAAAACTAAGAAAATATTAAGCAATCTTAACATATATGGAGTTGAAACAATATGATTAAAAATGGAGCTAAGATGCTTAATTTACTATATTTATGGGTATTTAGGTGCATTGCTGCCCACAAATCTTTTTAAAGAGGCAAAATAATTTTGCTTTGGCCGATTTTGAGGGGTATAGTTTAGAGTTGCCCTTAAGGTTAATACTATAGGCCCTGAAAATATCGCTTAACAACGATGACCGGTTTGAGGCTTAGGGCGAAATTTTTAAGGGGCACCGGTATTATATAGAGGTTATATTAACATTATTGTTTTTTTGTTTAGTCAGGTTATTTTATGATAAGTGAGATCCCTGAGATACTTGAAGAGCTTAAGGCCGGGCGAATGATAGTTCTTGTCGATGATGAGGACCGTGAGAATGAGGGTGACCTTGTTTGTGCGGCAGAGTTTACTGATGCAGCTACGGTGAACTTTATGGCTAAGTACGGCAGGGGTTTGATATGTGTTCCGATGACAGAGGAGCGATGTGATGAGCTTGGCCTTTATCCTCAAAGTGTTGATAATACAGCTAAGCTTGGTACTGCATTTACTGTCAGTGTTGATTCGAGGGAGGGTATAAGTACTGGTATAAGCGCATCTGACCGGGCTAAGACGATTAATCTATTAGCAGATGAGGGTACCAGGAGCAAGGATCTTGCCAGGCCCGG
The DNA here is from genome assembly GCA_964489215.1 of uncultured Pirellulales bacterium. Taxonomy (GTDB): domain Bacteria; phylum Planctomycetota; class Phycisphaerae; order Sedimentisphaerales; family Anaerohalosphaeraceae; genus CAZAYB01. The sequence goes on along the minus strand of CAZAYB010000049.1, from coordinate 11,952 downwards.
TCATGTTTTTCCACTTCGTGCGAGGAACGGGGGGGTTCTGGTAAGGGCAGGTCAGACTGAGGGTGCGGTTGATCTTATGCGTGCGGCAGGTTTGAAGCCAGCAGGTGTTATATGCGAGATTATCAATGATGACGGGACAATGGCGAGGATGAGTGAGCTTGAGGACTACTGCGGTTGTCACGGTCTTAAGATGACCAGCGTTGCCAAGCTTATAGAGTACCGTTTACTTCGTGAGAAGCAGGTTAAGCGTATTCAGGAGATAACCTTACCTACAGATTACGGGGAATTTGAGCTTATTGGTTATTCTACCTTGGAAAGTGCAGAGCCTCATCTTGCTCTTTGTGTTGGCGGAGTAGGTGAAAAGGACGGTTTCGGTAAGACTATCGAGCATGAAGATCCGGTTTTGATACGTGTTCATTCAGAATGTATGACGGGTGATCTTTTTCATTCTCAGCGTTGTGAATGCGGATATCAGCTGATAACAGCAATGCAGATGATTCAGGAGGCGGGGAAGGGGGCTTTGATTTATCTTCGTCAGGAGGGCAGGGGTATTGGTCTTGCAAATAAGCTTAATGCTTATAAGCTTCAGGATGAGGGACTTGATACGGTTGATGCCAATATTGCCCTTGGATTTATGGCAGATAAGCGTGATTATGGTATAGGAGCTCAGATTTTGGTTGATCTGGGTATAAAAAATGTACGAATATTAACGAATAATCCGAAGAAGATAAGCAGGCTTGAAGTTTACGGTATCAAGGTTGCTGAGCAGATATCTCTTCGTGCCAAGCCAGGTGAGCATAACCGTAAATATCTGAGGACCAAGAAAAACCGGTTTGGTCATATACTTGACGAGGATCTTTGAGGTTATAATGGAGTTTTTTCGGATTATATCAGAGCTGTCCATTTGAATTAGCTCTTAAGATTTAAGTTTTTTTGCATTTTTGAGGAGTTAAGCTATGAAACGGATTTTTATAATTTTTTCTGTCAGTTTTTTTTGTTTGTTTTTTTGTTTTTTCGGGGGCTGTCAGGAGCAGCAGCGTTCTCTGGTATCTCAAGAAGTTGGCGATTACGGCAGTATTGAGGAGATATACGGTTCTTACGGAGTCAGGCGGATACATTTGCTTGGTTTGACGGAGATAATGTCATTGAGCAGCCGACCGGGAGTAAGTAAGCTGACGGTTTATGTTGATCTTCTTGACAGTTATGATTCGAGGGTGAAGAGTCCTGGTACTTTTCGTTTTGAGCTTTACCGTCGAATTCCCCGCAGCAGTGAGCCTAAGGGCAGGCGTATAGCGGCCTGGAATAATCTGGACCTGATAAATCCGAAGGTTAACAGTGAGCACTGGCGAGAATATCTTCGCGCTTATAAGTTTGAATTTGAGGTTGACATCGAGGCAGATGAAGGATTGCAGTTTATAGTAGAGGTTACTTTTATAAATCCAGAGGGTAAGCGTTTTTCTGACAGTATGGAAGTTGATTACGGGGATTAAGCTTATTTTGGGGGTTATTTGGAAATATTTATGTACAGAAGGGTTTTTTGAGTTAAATGAGCCATCAGGTGGAAAATATAACTCTTGACGATAATGTTCTTGTTGAGAAGAGCAAAAACGGCGATTCAGTTGCGATAGAGCGTCTTATAGTTCGTTATCAGGACCGTATTTTTAACGTAATTTATAAAATATGCGGAAATTATGACGATGCTGCGGAACTTACCCAGGAGACGTTTGTCAAATTTATAGAGAAAGTAAAGAGTTTTCGCGGTCAGAGCGCTTTTTATACCTGGCTTTTTCGTATAGCGGTAAATCTTACGTTAAATTACTGCAGGCGTCAGGTGACAATATCGACCCGTTCTCTTGATGAGACTATGGGTCCTAACAGGGATGATGCTCGTCGCAGTCTCGGCAGGTTTCTTGTTGATGATACGGGAATGGATCCTGTAAGTGTAGTGAGCAGTAATGAGATGATCGAGCTTTTGCGTCAGGCGATGCGAGAGCTTTCAGAGGACCATAGAGCGGTAGTGATATTGCGTGATATTGAGCAGATGAGCTATGACCAGATAGGCGATGTGTTAGGTATTGAGATTGGTACAGTCAAAAGCAGGCTCAGCAGGGCCAGGTCTAATTTAAGAGAGATTCTTTCTACGGTGCTTTAATGGAAAAGAATAATAAGAGTGAAATAGAAGAGCTTTTCAGCGGTTATATTGACGGAGAGCTGAGTGAGCGTCAGAAGATGGAAGTCAAGCGTCTTATAGATAATAATCCAGAGCTTGAGAGTCAGCTGAAGATGCTTGTCAGGCAAAAGGAGCTTTTGGGGGCAATGCCAGTAGACCAGGCTCCAGAGGGTATGCTTTCGGATGTTCGCAGCAGGCTCGAGAGGCAGCTTATTCTGGAGCCGAGCAGGCTTCGTGAAGAAGACAGCGCCGGAGCGAGGCACCTTCTTATGCGTAATCTTGTTTCGGTTGCGGCTTTGTTTTTGCTGCTTGGTATAATGGGTCTTGTTGTTTACAATATTATGGTGCCTGTTGATAACGGCTCTGGGGAGGGTCAAGGCAGCGATGTTCTTAGCAGGGATGTTGTCGAGGAGATAGAGATGATGCGTCGTGAGGGCAGTCCATCTACAGTTGCTCGTGAGGTTAAGCAGGAGCGTAAAATTCTTTATGCCCGGCTTGATTTGTCGAGCAGGGAGTGGATATCCATAAACGCATTTCTTGAAAAGGCGATGTATAATAATAATCTTGTCGAGTGCACTGTACCCAAGCATCAGCCTACAATGAGCACTTATCGTCTTTCGTGTTCCCGTCAGAAAGTTGTTGAGCTTGTAGATGACCTGACTCAGGTATGGGATAAATGTAATAATAAGGATTTTACGATTTACAGTTCAGATGATTTTGATTCTGGTAACAGCTTTACAATAAGCGAGGTTCCACTGGCTTATATATCAGATATTGTGAGTATGCCTTCTGATGATCCTGTACTTTTTGCCAAGCGTTATGTTCGTGCCCGTCCTGATGATAAGGGCAGTGAAGATGACGGCTGGAGGCTGGAGGATATAAGGCCTGTCAAGCCTATGCTGACCGGTCCTGAAGACAAGGAGGAAGGCGGCCAGGAGGGTGATGCTGACAGCGAGCGTGAGGAAGTTGAACTTACGATAGTTGTTAAAGGGGTTGAGTAGTTTTTTGTGCGTTTTGCAGATTTAGGTGCGGGGCGGAAGATTCTTGACAAAACGGGGTTTTGGGGGATAATTGACAGGTCCGTGTTTTTTTTATTATAACCGGTTTTATTTTGTCATTTTAAGAGGGCTGATATGCACAGGTTAATTCTGATTTTAGCTGCATTTGCAGTTTTTTTAATTGTATCCGGCTGTGTTCAGGAAGAGGCGGTTTTCAGTATCAACCCTGACGGTTCGGGTAAGGTTTTATACAGTTATACAATTCCATCTGTGGATATGGCGAGTATGATGGGTGCAGGTGCGGGGGGTATTGATATGAAAGTTAAAGGTGACCCTTATGGGGACCTTAAGCAGGCTGTAATGGCTACATTGGAGGATTCTGATGGAGTTGAGGCCTGGTCAGAGGTGTCTTACAGTCTTACAGAGGATCAGCGGATTCATTTTGAGGGCACGGCTTATTTTGAAGATATTAACAAGCTTTCTTTGGTTACGGGTAATCTGACTGAGGAGAACCGTTTGAATATAGTTTATCAAGTACATGACGGCGGTAAAGGGGGAGTTATAGAGATTGAAAATGTTGAGCCTAAGGGAGTTGAGGGGGGAACTGGTGCAGATGAGATGCCGAGTATGAGTGAAGAACAGCTTAAAGGAGCGATTTCTGCAGCTAAGATGCAGTATCAGCAAAGCCGAATGATGTTAAAGGGCATGTTCAGTGATCTTTCGTCTTCGACGGTATTTAATTTGCCGGGTAAGGTTGGTAAAAGTGTGAATTTTGAGAACAGCGGTTCGGGCCAGGTCCGTCTTGAGATTAACGGGGAGAAGCTTCTTAATGTTATGGATAGTATAATGCAGGATGAGGCGTTTCTTGAGGAGGTTGTAAGGTCAGGTCAGCAGATGCAGGATATAAGTGACGCTATTGCGCCTGATGAGTTCAACAGGATGATGTTTGGAGAGAGCGGGCCTATAATGGTCAGATTCGATTTTGAGCAGGGCAATCTTTTTGATTACCGCAGTGAGGTTAAAGCTGCCAGGGACAATTATGAGATGATGCTGAGCAGGCTTCTTTTGAAAGACGTTGGGGGTGCCGGAGGTGAGGTTAAAGGTGATGATGCAGAAGTTTCCAAAGAGCCTGAATTGGAGCCTGGTTACGGGGGTGCTTCGCAGGGGAGGGCTTTTGCTGAGAGGGATTCAAGAGCTGAGGTTAAAAGTCAGGACAGGGATTATACGAATTCAGCAGTGAGCCAGATACGTAAGGGAAGGAAGCTTGAGGCTGAGGGGGATTATGAAGGAGCTATCAGGCAGTATGAAATTGTTATAGCAGATGAGGATGCTCCTTCGAACTATGCAGCTCGTTGTTTTTTCGAGACAGGTAAGTGTTATTATCAGCTTGGCCGATATGAAAAGGCCAGGGAGTATTTTGGCATGGTATTGTCGGAGTTTCCGGATGAGAAAATGGCGGTACTCCGTTCGAGGCGTAAGCTAAGGCAGATAGAGGAAAAGGCCAAAGAGGTCCAAAGCAATAATTAGAGGTGTTTTAAGAATTTTTGCATATTTTACGGGGGTTTTAAGGGAATAGTTTTTTTGGGGCGGTTTTTTTGTCAAAGCTGGCAATTGTATATTTACTAATTGCGTTTTTGTGTTTATAATCAATGAAGAGCTTATGGGTTTTACGGCTTTTTTATTTTTAATTGATTATAGGTACCAGGACGGGCAATAAGATGAAGATGTCAATGAGCGGACAGATGCGTATGGACCAGCGAATGAGTCTGGCTCCGCGTATGATACAATCTATGGAGGTTCTGCAGCTTCCACTTCTTGCTCTTCAGGAAAAGATAGAGGCGGAGCTTAACAGCAATCCTGTTCTGGAGCAGGTTGAGGATATTGACCGTTCAGAAAGCAGGTCTGAGGAGGATATAAGTCCTGAAGAAAGCGATGAGAAGGAGCTTGTTGTCAATGACGACAACAATAATGTTGAGGATTTTGAACGTCTTGACAATATAGGCGGCAGTTTTGATGACTATATGGAAAGGGCCAGTGAGTTCAAGCGTCAGATGGTTAAGCGTTCATCTGAGCCCGACAAGAAGATGGAGGCTTTGCAGAATACTGCGGCCCAGGAGCATTCACTTCATGAACATCTTGTTGATCAGTGGCGACTTGTTGAGGTTGATGAGCCTGTAATGAAGGCAGGTGAGTCGATAATTGATTATATTGATGATAAGGGGTATCTTACAGTTCAACTTGAGCAGCTTTATAACAAGGACATTGACGATTATGATATGAATCATTTGCGTGAGGCTCTTGATATGGTTCAAAAGCTTGACCCGGCTGGAACCGGAGCCCGTGACCTTCGTGAGTGTCTTCTTATACAGATGGCACAGTCTGGTGAGGATATGTCTTTTGAGGAAGAGTTAGTAAGCGATCATATGGATGAGCTTTTGGCGAATCATCTTCCTCAGATAGCCAGGAAGATGAATTGTTCTATAGACAGGATTAACGAGGCGGTATCTAAGCTCAGCAAGCTTGACACATCTCCGGGTTTACTTGTGGGCCGAGATGAGAATCATCCAATTACGGCAGATGTTATTGTCGAGTTTGATTCTGACAGTGGTGATTATACAGTTTCGCTTGCAGATACGAGTATTCCGAATCTGAGGGTGAATAATTTTTATTCCCGCATGGCTAAGAACCGCAGTATAGATGATAAGACCCGGGATTTTCTTTCTAAGAATATTCAGTCTGCGAAATGGCTTATGGATGCTATTGTTCAGCGTAAGCAGACCCTTTTGAATGTAGCCGGTGCAGTAGTCAGTCATCAGAAGGAGTTTTTCGACAAGGGCAAGCTATATCTTAAGCCTTTGCCGATGCAGACTATTGCCGATGAGGTTGGTGTTCATATAGCGACGGTATCGAGGGCGGTTTCAGGTAAATATGTACAGTGTCCACAGGGAATACTTCCTTTGCGAGGTTTTTTCAGCGGCGGAACTGATGATTCTAACGGTGAATCACAAAGCTGGGAGGCGGTTCGTGCCCAGCTTCAGCAGATTGTTGACAACGAGGACAAGAGCAAGCCTTTGAATGATGACGAGATTCGTCATAAGCTTTTTGAGATGGGAGTCAATAATATAGCCAGGCGAACAGTTGCCAAGTATCGCAAGCTTTTGAATATACCAGCAGCTCGTTACAGGAAGAAGTACTGAGCGGCTTATTGAGTTCGGTAAAATTTGCTTTTTACCGCACAGTTGTTATAATCATACGTAAGGTTATAGTGAGAAGTAAATAATAATATTTTGTCAGGGGAGCTGGATTTATTTCGGCTGAGAGCGAATTATCGCGACCCTTTGGACCTGATCCGGGTAATACCGGCGAGGGAAGGCATAGGAACGGGATTGGCCGGGTTTATGCCCGGCATTTTTTTTGTTATGAGTAATATTAAGGTAAGCAGCTATGGTTAAGAAAGCGGCACGAACATATTATGAGCTCAAGCACGCGGTTGTTGGTATAGCAGGTCTTGGGGGGCTTGGTTCTAATGTAAGCACTGCAATTGCGAGGCTTGGTGTCGGCAAGATGATAATTGTTGATAAGGATCAAGTTGAGCTTAGTAATCTGAACCGTCAGCAATACAGTATTGACCAGATAGGCAAACATAAGGTTGATGCGATGATGTCTAATCTTTCTAAGATAAATTATCTTGATATTGAGATTGAGTCCAGGAAGCTTCGTCTTGAGCCTGGTAATATTCCTGAGGTTTTTGCGGGCGCGGATGTAATAGCTGAGTGTCTGGATGATGCTTGTGAGAAGCAGATGCTTGTTGAGACGGTTCTTTCTAAGATGGATGATACGATAGTTGTAGCTGCGAGCGGCCTTGCAGGTTACGGCAGCAGTAATGATATAAAGACAGTCAAGTTTAATGATCGTCTTGTAGTTGCAGGGGATATGGTTTCGGGACTTTGTCCTCTTGTTCCTTTGACAGCAGCGAGGGTTGGTCTGGTTGCGTATCATCAGGCTAATGCGATAGCAGAGATATTGATAAATTCGCGCAGGGAAAAGTTTGTTAATGACAGTAAAAGTTACAGAGGTATGAACGGCGATGGAATTTAAGCTTAAGATTAACGGTAAAGAAAAGATATTTGTAGATAAGCGTCCGGGTAGTCTGCTTGAACTTATACAGATGCTGGATATAGATGAGGCTACAGTTGTTGCGGAGGTTGATGGTAATATAGTTTCCCGCAGCGATTTTGCTGATACAGAAATGCGAGACGGTCAGTCGGTGGAGCTTGTGCGTTTTGTGGGGGGCGGTTAAAGGGCAGGTTTTTCCGTCTGATGTTTTGGCAGATTTTAGTTTTGCGGAGAATATTATGAATTCAAAATTGTTGATAGCAGGCCGTGAGTTTGATTCAAGACTTTTTGTCGGTACGGGCAAGTTCGCATCGAATCAGATAATGAGTGAAGCGATAGCAGCGAGCGGTTCAGAGATGGTTACTGTAGCTCTTAGGCGAGTTGATATAGAGGATCGCAATGATGATATGATAGGGGCTGTAGATCAGGTCAGGTGTATGCTTTTGCCGAACACGTCGGGAGCCCGAGATGCAGATGAGGCAGTTCGTCTTGCGAGGCTTGCCCGTTCTGCCAGCGGTATTAAGTGGGTTAAGCTTGAGGTTACTCCCGATCCTTACTATCTATTGCCAGATGGTGTAGAGACTTTGAAGGCGGCAGAGGTTCTTGTTAAGGAAGGTTTTATTGTTCTTCCTTATATAAACGCAGATGCGGTTCTTGCCAAGCGTTTGTGCGAGGCGGGCACTGCGACGGTTATGCCTCTTGCTTCTCCGATAGGTTCTAACAAGGGTATGAAGACACGAGATTCTATAGAAATAATAATAGAGCAGTCGACAGTTCCTGTTGTTGTTGATGCAGGTCTTGGGAGTCCATCTCATGCGGCCGAGGCGATGGAGATTGGAGCGGATGCGGTTTTGGTTAATACTGCTATAGCTACCAGTGATGATCCGGTTAAGATGGCGTGTGCCTTTAAGCTTGCGGTGGAGTCCGGGCGGCTTGCTTTTGAGGCGGGTATGGGAGCCGAGAGTGATACGGCTCAGGCGTCGAGTCCATTGACGGGGTTTTTGCGTAATGAGTGAAGTTGTTGATATATTGCGAGATTATGAGCTTGACCGGGATACGGGCAGGTGGTCTGATTATATAGCCAATGTCAGTGCTGATGATGTAGTTGGTGAGCTTCAATGCGAAGCTGGCCGATTTGATGTTAAACGGCTTGGTGTATTTATCTCTCCGGCGGCGAGTGAATTTATAGAGCAGATGGCAGTGTCGGCAGAGCGGCTTACCAGGCAAAGGTTCGGCAGGACAGTTAGTCTTTATGTGCCACTTTATGTTTCTGATTATTGCGTGAACAGCTGTGTTTATTGCGGTTATAACTGCAGGAGCGGTTTTTCGAGGACCAGGTTAAGTGTTGAGCAGGCTTGTGAGCAGGCGGAGTATCTTGCAGGTGAGGGTTTTCGTCATATTCTTCTTGTAAGCGGTGAGGACAGGGATTTTGTTACCTGTGATTATTTGAGTGAGCTTGCTGAGCGGCTTCGTGAGCGTTTCAGCTCGATATCGATAGAGATATATCCTATGCGCGGTGAGGAGTACGGATTATTGTATGGCAGCGGTATTGACGGTGTTACGCTTTATCAGGAGACTTATGACAGGGATAATTACCGTAAGTATCATCTGGCTGGTCCCAAGAGCGATTATGATAATCGTATTAAGAGTATCGACAGGCTTGCAGGGGCAGGTATGAGACGTATTGGTATGGGTGTTTTGCTTGGTTTGTCAGACTGGCGGCTGGATACTCTGGCGATGGGTATGCACGCATCTTTTATAATGAAGAAGTATTGGCGGGGTCAGGTTTCTTTTTCATTTCCGCGGCTTCGTCCTGCCAGGGCTGTTGCTGATGAGTTTGGCGGGCTTATGAGTGATGCTGAACTTGTGCAAATGATGACGGCTTTGAGGCTGTGCTTTGCTGATGCAGGGATTGTTCTTTCGACGCGTGAAAGTGCCAGGCTCCGTGATAATCTTGTTCGTATATGTGTGACGAGGATGAGCGCGGGGAGCAAGACAAGTCCGGGAGGTTACGGGGGTAAGGTTGAGGGTGAAAAGCAGTTTGAGATTGCCGATGAGAGGTGTGCAGGTGAGATAGCTTGTATGCTGCGAGAGAATGGTCTTGAAGCGGTGTGGAAGGACTGGGATGCGGGTTTTTGCGGGAGGTAGGATGAATTAGCGGTATTTTACGGGATTTTGCGGGAGAGCGCGGGATAAGTGGGTGTTTTTGGGTTTTAAGCATAAAAGGTGGTGGGTAAGATGGGCAGTTCAGGAACGGTTGAATGCGGCTTTTACGGCGTCTTTTCTTGCGATGTACTGCAGGCCGCTCATTATCGTTGCGAAGATCATTAGTGTGTAGACAACGGCGGTGAACCAGTATGTCCAGTTCTGGTCTGGTACGTGTGCCATTTTTATAAGTACAGTGCCTATGCCGAAAGATTGTACGAACATTTTTAATTTTCCCCATATATTTGCGCCGAACTGGATGTTATGGTCCTCAGCTTTTTGTCTTATGAATTGTACCAGAGTTTCTCTTGCAACGATAATTATTGCGGTAAGCCAGAGTATTAGCTGCTGGGTTATCGGTGAGATTATTTCCGGGAACAGAATTGGTTTGTTTATGAGAGCTAAGCAGATGTATGTTCCGCAGACGAGTATTTTGTCAGCGAGGGGGTCCATTGTTCTTCCGAATTTGCTTGTTACGTTTAATCTTCTCGCGAGGTGTCCGTCTATTGCGTCAGTCAGGCCGGTGTAGACGAATAGTATGAATGCCCAGTCTATCCAGAGTGTTTGCTTTGGTACGGCCGGTGAGACCAGCAGCATGGTCAGGAATATGACTGTAAGGACAAATCTGCCGAGAGTGAGGGCGTTTGGTATTTGTTTTAATATTCTGTATTTTAGCGAGTTTTGGTTCATGGCATTTTTTGTTTTTTTTTAGTTTACCTTTTGAATCAGATAAATCAAGCTAAACCTGTTTTGTGTTGAGGTCGTAGTCATTTGTTGAGGTTACTTTTGCATTGATGAATTGTCCTGGTTTTGCTTTTAGTTTTTTTATGCTGCAGATGCTGTCTATTTGCGGTGCCTGGGCGTAGAATCTTCCGAGTCCCTTTTTTGGTGCGGTTTTTTGTTCCACCAGGCAGGTTATTATGGTGCCGATTCTTTTTTTGTTTTTTTCGAAGGCGATCTGCTGCTGGGTTCGCATTATTGCGTCAGTTCTTTGCTGTTTTGTTTTTAGGTCTATCTGGTTGGGCAGTTCTGCGGCAGGGGTTCCTTTTTCGGGGTAGTATGGGAAGCATCCGAGCGCGTCGAATTTTGCCCATTTGATGAAATCCAGAAGCTGGTCGAATATCCGGGGAGTTTCTCCGGGGAATCCAGCAATAACGGTGGTTCTCAGGGCGATGTCGGGTATTTTTTTTCTTAGTTTTTCGACCAGATTTGCGGTGTTTTCGGCAGTATCCGATCTTTTCATGGCTTTAAGTATGCTGTTGTTGATGTGCTGTATGGGCATGTCTATGTAGTTGAGGACTTTTTTTGAGTTTGCGATGAAATCGATGAGTTTGTCGTCTATTCCGGCAGGATAGAGGTACATAAGTCGTATCCATTGGATTTTTTCGATTTTTTCGATTTTTTCGAGCAGTTTTATTAGTCCGTCTTTTTTTTGCTTGTCTTTGAGGTAGTAGTTGCTGTCCTGAGCGATTATGTTCAGTTCTGCTATTCCGGAGTCAGCGAGCTGCTGTGCTTCTTCAAGTATGTTTGGGACTGGTTTGCTCCTGAATCTTCCTCTGATTGCGGGTATAGTGCAAAATGAGCATCTTCTGTCGCAGCCCTGGCTTATTCTAAGATATGCCCAGGCCGGTCCTGTTATGAGCAGTCTGGCGGAGTCGTCAGCGATTTTGTTGTTTTGCTGGTCAAGGTAAGTAAGTGGTTTTTCAGTATTTAGAACGTCATTTATTGCCTGGTCTATGCTGTCGCGGTAGGGTATTGCGACGACAGCGTCTATTTGCGGGATTTGTTTCAGGAGGTCTTTTCCCAATCTTTGTACCAGGCAGCCAGTTACGATTATTTTCTGTATTGCTTTATTTTGTTTTAGATTCGCGAAGTATTTAATGGTTTCGATGGCTTCGTTGACGGCAGGTTCGATAAATGCGCATGTATTTATTACGACCAGATCAGCGTTTTCTACGTCCTGGGTTAGTATTTGGCCTGATGTCGCGATTTGGGCGAGCATTTTTTCGCTGTCAACGGTGTTTTTTGGGCATCCCAGGGATACGAACCCGACAGTAAATTGCTCGTATTGTTTTTTTTGAGAATCAAGCATACCAGCAGGATACCATAAATGCAGATGTTAGTCTATTAAACATTGTTTTGATTATTTAAACTGCCCAATATTTTTAAAAACTAATTTGTTTTGAGTTTATTGTTTTGTTACAATTTGAAGCTAAGACATTGAAATTGCCGAAACATAGTTTATAATGCCAATAGCCTTGAAGAAATTCGCTTTAGGTTAATGGCTGTCTTGAAGCTTGGAGCGTATTTTTTAAGTGTCTCCAGTATAAGGGATTTTTTACGGTGAAAATGGAATTTACACGACAGGAAGCGTGCAGTAGGGAGTTTTTGGCAGGGAAGCTGCTTTTGAGAGGCGTTTTTGCATTTTTGCTTTTATCATTTTCCGGCTGCGGCAACTTTTTC
>CAZAYB010000048.1:12382-14686 GCA_964489215.1 uncultured Pirellulales bacterium | reverse complement strand
TGTTCCTTAACATGCTGCTTAACCTGGTCTGGTGAGGCGTTTGGGAGTATATCCCTTGTATCACATCCAGCACCCCAGAAAGTGATATTTTTTCCAAATTTCTCCTTTATAAGTTTTGCGTCCATTCCTGCACAGGTTATCTGTACTGGATTTATAATGTCAAGGCCAGCTTCTATAAGGTCCGGGAGAAGTTCATTTACACCTCCACAGCAGTGTAGCTGAGTTTTAACATCTGCCAGCTGCTTTGCCGTGTTCCATAGCTTTGCGTGGAAAGGCTTGTAAAATTTTCTGTACATTTGGGGAGAAATCAAAGGTCCGTTCTGTCCACCCAGGTCGTCACCGAACATAATGATGTCAATATAATCACCGACAGCAGAGAGCCATTTTTTGAGATTTTCCAGATGCACATTACACAGTTTTTCTGTGAAGTTCATAACCTGGTCAGGGTATAGGCCAAGGTACATCATGAAATTGTCCATTCTGTATAGCCATTGGGGAAATTCGAAAAGATTTCCCCCGAACAGTCCTATTATAGCCCTGTCGGTAGAGAGCCTTAGCTTTTTGGCTCCTTCTTCGAGCTGGCGCAGTCCCTGGTCGTCAAGAGCCATGTGTGCGCCCGGGTGAGGTATGGCCGCCCAGATGGCATGGCCCAGATTATCAGCGAGGTCAGAAAAATCATCATTTTCTATCCCTCTTTCCATGAGGGGGAAATGGGTCTGTTCGAAATACAGACATCCCTTTTTCTGGATACCTAACTCCAGGCCCTGTGGAGAATACAGCAGCCAGTTTTCGCCAGCTTTTTTTACATTAACAAAATCCGGAATGAGACAGTCTGTACCATCAGGAAGAACCCACTTTTTCCATTTTGAATCATCATTGTAAAAGCCTCTTCCCATCTCGACAACGTCAATGTTAAACAGGTCCATGACATCCTCATCAACGATTGCCAATTGCTGGATCATGTCATAAACCCTGACGGGCTTATATTTGAGTCCAAGTTTTTTCCTTAACTTTGCATAGGCAACAGCTGAAATACCAGAGGAGCGATGGGCTCCGAAATCAACAGGTACCTTGTCGGGCTGCTTATGGTGAACTGAGTTTATAACCCTTTGTTTTGGCGTCATTAGGGCCCTCCATGATTAGCGGCAGCAGTAAATAATTTGTTTAGAGCTACCCTTGTTTTTTTACAAAATCCGGCAAATGAACTGCTCGTTCAATTTATATATCAACGGAGAATTTATACACTGTCTGATGATAATAGTCAACACCCGGTTTTATTACAGGGCTTGGGAAATGGGGTTTGTTGGGGGCATCGGGGAAGTTCTGAGTCTGAAAAGTGAATCCACCGTACTGAGGATAATTGATACTGTTTTTACAAGAGTCATTTTCATCGATAAGGTTACCTGAATTGAACTGAACGCCCGGCTGGGTAGTCAAGACCTCCATTTTTCGTCCGCTGCGGGGGTCCTTTATGTGTCCTGCTCTTGCGAGTTTACCGCGGTGGTTTCTTATAACGTAATTGTGGTTGTAGCCTCCGGGTACCTGGTGAAGCCTTTTTCCAATTTTCTGAGGCTTTGTGAAATCCATGGGCCCATCCTGAACGGTTTGGATTTGGCCGGTTGGTATGAGGTTTTCGTCTACAGGTGTGAATTTATCCGATTCGAGCATCATTTCGTGGTCAAGTATGTCGCCCTGGTCATGGCCAGAAAGGTTGAAATAGCTATGGTGGGTCATGTTTATAACAGTTTCGACATCAGTATCTGCGTGGAAATTAATTTCAAGCTGATTATCCTGAGAGAGGAAGTATGTGACCCAAACGTTCAGGTTGCCTGGGTATCCTTCTTCGTTTTCTTTGCTGAAATAAAAGAATCTTACCCCGCTTCCGTCTTCTCTCTCAAAGAGAACTGGGGTCCACAAGACCCTGTTGAAGCCATTTTGTCCACCGTGACAGTGACAAAGATTGCCATGGTCGTTCAGGGTCAACTTTATTACTTTGTCGTTAAGTTTGAACTGTGCGTTGCCTATTCTGTTGGCATATCTTCCTATTGTTGCGCCGTAATACCTTTGCCCTTTCAGATAATCGGCGGCGTTGTCATAGCCTAAGACAATATCAGCCATTATGTTGTTTTTGTCCGGTACACGCAATGAACGTAAAGTTGCCCCGAGTGTGAGGATTTCGGCGGTAAGGCCGTTGCTGTTTTCAAGCCGAATAAGGTCAATCTGGCCCAGATCATCTAATTCATCAAAATATTCTCTTGTATATCCCATATTACTTAAAAAAGTTCCAATTGCAGATCAAAATAA
>CAZAYB010000048.1:0-12372 GCA_964489215.1 uncultured Pirellulales bacterium | reverse complement strand
AAATAAATAATCGCCTCTACCGTTACTTATTATGATTAAAAATACGGTGTATTAAAAGGTGCTTTTGCGACTATTTCTTCTCATTTTGCGACTATTGAGGCCTTATATTGCGTTAATTTAAGGGGGGCGGTAATCTGATATGATTTTACAGTGCTGGAGTGATCATTTGAGTGTATATTTCTTTCTATATTCCATTGGGCTTACTTCGAAGACATCCTGGAACAATCTGCAAATCTGCTTGCTGCTTGAAAATTCAAGTTTGGATGCGATTTGTGTCATAGGCATGTTTGTTTCAGTCAGCAGTACCTGTATTTTTCGGGCTCTTACCTGCCTTATCTCCTCCAGTATTGAACGTGAAAGAACGTCTCTGAATCGTCTTTCGAGCACCCTTCTGGAAACCGGTACGTGAGCTACCACATCTTCGACGCTTAGCGCTTTATTTGCATTTGTCCGTATGTATCTTAGGGCGTCCAGGACGTCCGGGTCCGCAACAGCAAGTATGTCCGAAGATCTTCTTGTTATCACCCTAACAGGATTTACTTCTATTCGAGCAGTTTGGGGCTTTTGATTTTTCATCATTTTATCGAGAGTTTCAGCTGCGATATATCCAGCCTGTTCGCTGTTTAACTCTATGCTGGAGATTGGTGGGTCAGCAAGCTCACAGACAAGTTCGTCGTTATCCACGCTTAATATTGCCACATCATCAGGTACAGTTACTTCTGCAATTCTGCAAGCGTCGGCGACCTGCTGAGCACGGTCGTCATTGCAAACGAAAAGGGCAGTGCTCTTTGGGAGAGTTTTAAGCCATTCAGCAATCGAGAAAAGTTCATCTTCCCTGAAACGGAAAGACTTTTTAGAATCGGGTTTGTAGTCAATAACGTTGTATCCACTTTCGGCAAGTATTTCGCTGAAGCATAAAAATCTCTGATTTGACCAGTAAACATTTTGAAAACCGCAAAAGGCAAATTGTCTGAATCCTCTTTCGAGGAAATGTTCGGCAGCCATTTTACCGATTTGCTGATTATTCGGCATTACAGATGGTATGTCAGTAAGTGGGTGCTGAAGATGAATGGCTGCTATTGCCGGAATTCCTTTTTCAATAATTGTACGCGGGTCACGAGTTATCACTCCATCTATGCCCCATTTCTGGAATCTTTTGAGTCTTTTTCTTTTTTCAGTTGAGTTTACATAAGTTTCCGGTTCGGCATAGAAATCGGGCTTTAGGTAGAAATCCGGTTCGGGGAAATCTCTGTAGAATCTCCAAGGTCCGTATAGCCTTGAATATCTTGCAATACCCCGAAGCAGGCCCCTACCATAGCCGCCGGAAGCTTCAATAACCAAAACCACTTTTTTCATTTCACTCATAAAAGCTTTCTGTCTACCTGGCATTTAACTGGTGTTTTTTTCTGTATTCAATGGGGCTGATATTGTTTAGCTGTTTAAATAATCTGCAAACATGTTTGCTGCTTGAAAAGTCAAGTCTTGAGGCAATCTGATTCAGAGTAAGGTCGGTATCGCAAAGCATCATCTGTACCTGGCGGGTTCGCACTCTTTTGATCTCATCAAGAATCGAACGGTTTAATAGCAGTCTGAATCTTCTTTCGAGAACCCTTCTTGAAACAGGTACCTTTTCCATTATATCACTTACTGTAATTGATTTCCTTGAATTATTTCTAATAAATTCCAGAGCAGAAGCTACATCCTGGTCTTTTATAGCAAATATATCTGTTGACTTTCTGGCAACTGCATACATTGGGTCGACAACAATTTTTTCTGTCTGAGGTTTTTTCCCGTTCATCATCATGTCAAGCATTTTAGCAGCTTCATATCCCGCTTTTCTGCAGTCAAGTTCAATGCTTGACACTGGCGGGTCAGCAAGGTCGCATATCAGTTCGTCATTGTCAACGCTTAAGAGTGCAAGATCTTCAGGTATTTTAATTGCTTCATGGCGGGCTGCTTCAACAATGTATTGTACGCGGTCGTCGTTGCAGGAGAACAGCGCGGTGTTTTTCGGCAGTGATTTAAGCCATTTTCCCAGGGAGGGCAATTCATCTTCAGGAAATCTGAAATTTAATTTTTCCGGCTGGAAATATTCTATCAGTTCGTATCCTTTTTCTTTTAGTATTTGTCTGAACCAATATTCTCTCTGCAGTGAGCCGTAGACATTTTTGAAACCGCAAAAAGCGAAATTAGTGAAGCCTCTTTCGAGAAAGTGCTCCACGGCGAGTTTTGCAATTTTTTTGTTATCGGGAGTAATGACCGGTGAGCCTGGCAGGCCTTTTTCAATGTGTACTGCAATTATACAGCTTATACCCTGTGATATTATGGTTCGAGGGTCCCTTGTAATGATTCCGTCTATTCCCCATCTTCTGAACCTTTCGAGTCTTTGTCTTTTGACCCGAGATTTAATATACTGTTCGGGCTCGGAATAAAAATTCGGTTCAAGATAGAAATTGGCCTCAGGGAAATCACGGTATATCTGCCAGTTGTCTGCGATTCTCGCATATTCAGAGATACCCTTTAACAGTCCGCGTCCATAACTGGTGCCGGCTTCAATAACGAGCACTACTTTTTTAGGAGAAGACATATTATTTGAGCTTTCAATAAAGATTCTGCAATCAACAGCACATTATAATGTCTCTTTTATCTTCATTCAAGGCAATAGAAAACAGGATTGTGATTTTATTATCATTCATCATTGATAATCAGTTTCGGCACAGAATCATCCATTCGGTCGATCTGGGATATAGATACACTGTCGGCTATATTATCATTGTCGGTATCCATTGATATGCAGAAGGTGGAATATTTTCTGCCGTTTTTGAGGTCCTTTGAGAGGGCTTCTGTTATATCGATTTTTTTCGTTCCATTTTTTACTTCATCGTCAAGATGTGTAACAAGCGAAGTCTTTGCGTTCCAGAGGTCGACAGTTATGTCCGGCTGCTCTTTATCTTCAACGGCATATACAGAGAGCCTGCGGGGTTTTCCGCTGCGTGCAGCGGCCAGGACGTAAAATTCAAGGTAAGCGTTTTTGAAATTTTTCTGATCCAGTGCACTTATTTCACAGATTATGAAAGTTTTTCTTACAACATTGTCTATTCTTGTGTCTCCTACCGGTGAATTGTGAACAGTAGAATCCAATGAAGTAATAACTCCAGTCTTAAGGTTACCTTCTATCATTCCATCTTCTATAACCTGTATTTTTGGTTCTGGTTTTGGTAATTTTTTCCCCTTTCCAAACTCGATTATGATTTCCTGACCGTAACAGTCAACGATTCCCCCGAGGGGTCCTTCTCTGAGCAGTTTGCCGCCTTTAACGGATATGATATTGAACTTTTCGAGATCATAACTGAGTCCCAGCTTATATCTGAGATTATGTGGTATTTTGAAAACATAGTCTGGTTTTTCGATATTAATTTTAAAGATATTTTTTCTGAAACGTGCTGAACGCACCTTTGCGGCGGTAGATGTCAAAGCAGGGGTTGGCAGACCTTTATCTGCGACTTCAACGGAGTAGTTCCCAGTTTCCTGGGGCAGGAAAACATTTTGTCCATCATGATAATCCCAGACTTTTCCGTTTAGTCTGACGGAGTCAAATGATTTTTTGAATTGAACCCTTGGTGCGAACATGTAAGGTGAAACGTTTAGGACTTTTACCGTGCACCTGTCTGGTCTGACCCGGGAGATGAGGATTTGTTTCTGGCTTCCCCATCCGGGCCTTACGATATCGTTAATGTATCCGTACCGCTGTATCTGAACAGTCTCGCCAGGTTCAGCGATGCATCTGAGAATGTCGTAGTTAACGGGGGGAGCGGGCATTTTGCCAGGCTGAGCGTCTATTAGCCAATTGTTGTAATCGATGAGATATCTGTCCCATGCCCCTGGGTCTGTGCATACTGTTTGTGCACCGCGGACGCTCCACCATTTTTGCTCTTTTACGAAATAAGGGCCGGGCTGGGGGTCATCTACACGGGCAAGAATAGCGGTCTTTTGTCTGAAGGGATTTTTCAGCTGAGCGTAATCGCCATTGAATTTAAGCTTTTCTACAGATGGAGCGTATACAGGCATATCAAAAGTTTTTGTTTCTCTCAGGGTAATGACAGCATAGAGAGGTCTGGGTGCGGTTTTTAGTTTTGCAAATTCGATAGAGTCTTGTTTGAGTCGAATCTCTCCGATTGATTCGGTGTTTTCAAGCCTTATGGTCAGGGGCGGATATATGTTCTGCTGGTCTTTTAGGGAAATAATATTCGGTATGCGGTCTGAGGTGTGTCCTGTGGAGACCTTAGAACCGTTAAATTCAATAATTTCATAACCGTTAATGTCAATTGTGCTTTTGACAGGTTTATCACCTTTAATGTCGCGGTCAATAGTTACAAAAATACTCGGCTGGTCAGCGGCAATTGTCCATTTTCTGTTTTCGGCAACGGAGGTTTGGTTGTCAAGCAGCTTTGTGTTTTCGCGGACAACAGATAAATGCCCCCCAACCTGTGATATATCATGGTCAACCGGCATTTTAACGAGAGAGATATAATCGAAGTCGACCTGTTCGCTTCCGGGAGGAATAGATAGCTCAATCTTGAATCTTCTTGTTCCGCTGTCATGAACGAGGACCACAGGCAATTGATATGTATTCCACTGAGCATTGAGCATTAAGGCGCCAATTCGGCCGTACATTCCATATTCTCTGTACCAGTTGTTTTTACTGAAAACGTTTAAGTTTTCGTCTTCCGGGTCGTCCTGTGAGACCTGTCTCTCCGAGAAAAGATGTGTATTCAATGTTACATCCACTCTCTGGGACTGAGTCTGACTTTTAGCCCTTAAACATAACAGATAGTTGCCTGCCTTGCCGTCAAACCAGAAGTCTACTGCAGTAGGGAGAGTTTTTCTTTTGGCCTGGAGCCCAGCGGGGGTTATTTTATCGTGGTTTGGTTTTGTGATATCGACGGCTTTTCGCAGTTCGATCTTTTCCTTTTCAGAGGAATAAACCATCAGTTCACTGCTGCTGTTATCAGGTATTCCTATTTTTGCCTTTGATTCAATTTGGTTTTTAAGTTTTACTATTTTGCAGTCCATATCACCATGCCTGTAACCTGCAACCAGGCGGAAATCAATCATTTGCTGGTTTTCATCAGAGACATAGAACGGAAATGAAGCAGACCCATTGCCCAGCATGTTTATGGCTCCTATGTAATAATGTCCGTAATAGACCTCTACCATGTTAGGTATTTTTGCGTTATATTCAACCTGCAGCTGGTATAATCCAGGTTTCAGTTCTGTGGGCCACTGCCAGACTGGAATCAGCCTTGCCTCAAATTTTCTTGCCAGGACATCTTTTTGTTCGGTATCAAATTGAAGTTTGAAGATGTCTTTGAGCAGAGTTAGCTTTTTAGCGTCTACGTCGAATTGTCCGAGGTTTTCTGTGTCCCAGAGCAAATCCTTTTGTCCAGCCATTGCATGGTGGTTTACAGCGAGAATCCCGTTATGCTGTCTTGTAGTATGAGCCGGGTACCATTCCCTTACAAGATATTCATTATATCTTTGCCTGTACCTTGTAAGAGCCTTTGCTCCGGTTGCGTCGATGAATTTAGCTATAAGGTCCCTTGGGTAGTTCCAGAACTGGAGTCCGTCTCTTCCGGTAGTTGCCAGTTTGTATGCCATTGCACCTCTGCACGGGTCCATTGAAGCTGCGTAAACGTCTTTGCGCATTGCTTCGGGCAGATTTACGGAAGGCTCACCGAGCCAGTTTAGAGCACATGTAATGGGGTGTTTTTTCTGTCTGACTGCATAAGCGTTTGGCCTGAAGAAGTCCCAGCATTGCTTTACGATCCAGTCGGTCATACTGATTCCGCCGAATTTATTGTTTGTGTAGGGTCTTGAATCAGCCTGGCATGTTCTGAATACCCAATTGTAATCGTTTTTGAAAGCCATGAACTGAGGGAAAGGCTGAAGTGCCATTATGTCGTCGTATCCATTTTTGAAAGGAGAGCCTGCGCACATCTGTACCTTTCCGTAGTTTGGGCCGTGATATCCCTGGTGAAGTATGTTTTCATAATGGTCGCGGATTGTTGCTGCAAGATACCAGCATTCAGAAACGAAGGAGCCTGGATGGTACTGCCATGTGCTGTTGGTGCTTTCTATGACATTTTTCTTTCCGAAAAGCGGAAGTTCGGGGAGCGGTCTGTCGTGAGGGTCCTCACTTTCCCAACCGTCCATACAATTTTGCCATGGAGTGTTTGTTCTGTCGAAAAGTTTTGAGAAGACCTGTGCTGGCCTGACCTTTATATAATCTTCGAAGTCACCTTTGCCTAACCAGCTTTGGTGCTGATCCATGAGGAAACCCCATTTGTGAGCGTAAGCAATTGCAAGTTTGAAAGAACCTTCTTTTACGTATCCATCAAAAGCGTAAGGGTAAAGCTGGACATAATTGCTTCCCCATTTAGCGGCTTCTTCTATAATCCTTTTGTCCCAGTATTCCCTTGTGAGTTTTCTGTTGCCCGGCCTTTGGTATGTGCTGCTGGGCATCCATCCCCATAGCTGATGATAAGACTGTCCGGGGTGGTGGTAATCGTATATGTCCCAGACTTTTGGTTTTGATCTTTTTGAGACGGAAAGCTTTGTTATTCTCAGTGTTTCCTCCTGTGGGGCCCATATCAGGAAAGGAAACCTTTGTATAGAGATAATATGTATTCCAGGTTTTGTTATGTTAAAGTCGTATCTGTACGGGGGTGCCTGCTGCTTACCGGTGTCAGTAAAATAACCTGAATTTACACCTATTTTATCCCAGTCAAGGCTTACAATAAAATCCCTGCGTTTAAGGCCTGTTTCTATTTCCATTTCAAGAGTATAAAATCCGGGCTGGATATTTTTGTACCATACGAAAACACCTGGGCCATATTGGGCAGTGTTGAAAAGTTTTATATCTTCCTGCGGAGGAGTATCTTCGCGGTGAACCAACTGGACATTGTTTATATCGAGCGGTTTTGCATTGGCGATAAGAACGACGGCAGTCAACAAAATCAGAAATAAGCGTACAAAATTCTTATACATTTTCAATCCTTTCATCAGCATTTACAGCACAAGTTATCATGGCTTTATAATTTTCAAATGGTACATATTCGGGAATACTGTTGCCGGAGCCTAAAGCATACCCACCCCTTTGGCTGGTTCTTTCAAGCATAGATTTGCATCTTTGCTGTATCTTTTGGATTGGTGAACTGCAGAGGAAATCCAGGTCGATGCCGCCCAGTATTGCTATTCTGTGATGCCATTTTTCGTATGCATCTTCAACCGGTATTATGTTGTCCTCGTATGAGTGCTTTGCGTCATATTTCATGACGTCAATAATGTCGTCCATTACACAAATGAGATTTCCGCAAGAATGGAGGATGGCAGGTTTGCCAAAGCCGTGAATCGTTTCGACAATTTTTCTGTGCCACGGGAATACATACTTTCTCATCAGCTCCGGGGAGAGCATAGTCTGTGTTTTGAAACCCCAGTCATCGTTTGATATGCATGCACCAACGACCGGATGTGCTGCGGCAATCTGATAATACTTTACGAGCCTGGAACCAACAGCGTGGAAAATCTTATCGGCAAAATCCGGGTCATCAAGCAGCAGCATACAGAGATTCTCGAAACCTACCAGAGCGATAACATTTTCAAGTACGCCTCCGGGCCCCATTACAATAAGCTTCATTCCATCGGGGATGTAATTTTGGGCACGGTCAAGAGCTGAATAGTCGGACTGGGCGGGGTCTGGCCAGTGGAAATTTTCAAAACTTTTGCGGTCATATATCTCAACGCCTTCGTTAAGAGAGAGGCTTTCCTTCGACTGGACCTGTTTTTTTCTGAAACTCAGGTCTGAAGCAGCGGCACAGGCGTAGTCATATCCTGCGTTTTTGAAACCGTAAATAACAGTCATTGCGAACTGCCACATCTCCCATGGTTCACTTTTTGTGCAAATATCAGGTCCTGCGAGTTTTTCGTAGAAAGGTACGTTTAGAAAAAACTCAAAAAGTGTAGGTCTTTCGGGTGGCTGGCCGGAGAGTACGGCTAAAAGCTGGTCAAAATCAGGTTTACGCATTTAATTTTCCACAAAAACGGGGATTTTTCGAAAATAACAGACTTGACAGATTTTACAGCAGAAAGAAAAGCTTACAATGTCTTTTTGCGACTGTTTGTTCCCATTATGCGTCACTGGTTAATGAAGTCATCAGTGAGTGTCAGTTTGGAATTTTTTGCGCAAGTCTTTTACAGTTCTGAAAATAGCATCAATTTTATCGTCAGTTACCTGCTGATCCATGTTTATGCAGCATATACCGGTAAGATATGGATTTTCTGCATCATTTACGAGATTTGTTATTGTGCTGCTAATTTGCTGTTCGCTTTTTTCGGCAAGGTCAACGGGGTTTAGCCTAATGTTTAAGAATGTTTCAGGCAAGTCCTGTCTGAGCTTTTTAAGGTCCCCTCCCCATCCGACGTCAAGGAAATCGAGCTTTTTAATTTTGGCGAATTTTTTACTGTGCCTTTGGGGATCGGGTCCGCAATAATGAATACCATAGGGCCTGTGTCT
Organism: uncultured Pirellulales bacterium; assembly: GCA_964489215.1. Lineage (GTDB taxonomy): Bacteria > Planctomycetota > Phycisphaerae > Sedimentisphaerales > Anaerohalosphaeraceae > CAZAYB01. The sequence goes on along the minus strand of CAZAYB010000048.1, from coordinate 3,800 downwards.
GCCGGCCCAGAGGTTGTCGATGTCCAGAAGGAATTTTTCGTAATCATCCTCTGAAATCATTGTATGACTGCACTGAGAATGTAAAAAAACGGGCTTTTCAATATGTCTTACGTTTCTGTTTACGGATATGCTGCTTGAGCCCGTCTGTTTTTCGACTGAAGTTACGAATCTTTCGATGACGTCGGAAATGTCATTGAAAAAGTCCCTGACCTTTTGGGGTTTGTCAAACATGTCCATAAAGAGTCTTTCGCCTCGTAAATCGAGAGCAATGTTCAGTACTGTTAAAGGCAGCTTCGGTATCAATCTGAAGCTCTTCAATATTAGCAGGTTTTACCACGGGGGGGTGACCCTGGTTATAATCAACCTGGCATCCGAGCATTTCAGAAATTATATATCCTGCGGCTAAGTGAACAGCTCCGACCTGGGGCAGAAGCTTGTCCTTATCTTCGCCGAGGCCATATTCCCCCCACCTTTCATAGAGTACCTTTTCCATTTTTTGTTCGTCTTCTATGCGTCTTGAGGGATGATAGAAGAAGTCCTGGTCGAATGAAATTTTTTCGTGGGTTGCCCACCATTCAGGTGCGAGAACGATATCTACGGGCAAAATTTCGGTGTTTATCAACGGGTTTTTAATATGTTTTTTCATATTTAACTGTTTCCTTTATGCAGTAATTTCATGTATTCTGTCATAACATTGCTGCTGCTCTTTTTTAGTTTTGCAGTAAGTTACGACAATCAGCTTCATTTTCGGTTTCCATAATTTTTTGACTTTTTGTATAACGGTTTCGTTTTCCCCGACCATACGAGCGTTTACGACTATGCCTGTTCCGTTAAAAACTTCGCTTATTATTTGGGCATTATTGATGTCCGGGTCTGTTTGTTCGGTGAAAGCTCCGTCAACTGCTATAAGATCTGGAATTTTTTTTACAGTATCAGCTTTGCCGGACCAGTTCCCGCATGAGTGGAAAACGGGGCCATTTAAGGGATGGCCGGCTTTTCGCATGGGTTCATAACAAAATTCGCTATACTGCTGGGGCGAGAGCATAACCATGACATCATCGCTCATTCCCAGGCCGGTAAATTTTCTGCTGCTTGCGAATCCATGTCCGGGACTGACAAGGCAGTCGCCTATGAGCTGGAGCTGTTTTTTATTAAAATCAACGATTAGTTCGGCAATGATGTTTAGCAGTTTTTTAAGTCCTTCGGGGTCGTCGAAAAAGCTCATATAAAAATTGCCGGAATCTATTATGTGCGAAGCGATGTTCATGGGAGACTGTGTGTCGGTGAGGCTAATTGGCATTTTTCCTTTTGTTTTTTCCATGAAAAATTCAATCATCCGGAGAGTCTGCTTTCCTATTGCGGTTTTTGAAACGGGAATAATGTCCTGGCTGAGAACGTCAGAAACACTTTTGAATGTCTGCTTTACGGCGGGTGCCTGTTTTTGGTGCCATTGGTAATCAACCCCAAAGGCTGATGCAATTGTTCCAATTCCGTACCAGGGCTCGAGAAAGTTCGGTATGTCCATGGTGAAATCCATGCTTTGATTCAAAGCTGCCAGCTGGAGCCCCAGCGAAAGCTCCATATCAGCGCAGTCATAGGTGAATACGGTTGGAACGCGAAACCTCCTGTGGACTGCTATTGCTGAATCGCTTTGCCAGAATATCTGGTTCTTTTCAAGCAGCTTTGCCTCGTATTGAGCATAGGCATCAAAGTCAAAATCATCGGGCTTTATAGGAGTTACAATAGTTCCCTGAGAATCCGCAGAGGATATATCAAATTGAGCCATTTAAGTTTCCCTTCATAATTATAATACTTAACGTACAGCAGTTATAATAACAGAAATAATTTCAGTTTCCAGAAAAAAGTATTGGAAAGTTTCTGTAAACCATTGTATAATAAGGCTTTGTCTTATTTTGCGTCAAAATATTCTCAGATTGCGTCAGCAGAATAAAGCATTATTTTTGTAACTTCTTTTTTAAATTGACATTATAAGTTCAGGGCTTTAGAGATGATTAAGGAAACGTTTATCTATATTTTTTTCACGATATTATTATTGCCGACCATTCATTCAACTCCTTTAAGGCGCGGTCAGCAAATTGATTACACGGTCGGTAATGATGTAGGTTTTATTTTTATGGAACTGGATAAAGCAAGGGAAGCTTTTGACGGCCGGGCATCTGGGAACAAGAAAAACCGGTTAGATGCATACGAGTCTTATGTGAAATGGCGAGTTTGTCAGCCTGAGCCGAATAAGTGGGACTTTTCCTATTACGAAATGGCAGAGGATGTTTGTGTTTCTAACGGATTAAAGTGGGTTCCGTTTCTTATAGCTCCAAGCGCGTGGGCAACGCCTAAATGGTTCAAAAAAAGCAGTGAGTCGGTTTATGCGGTTAACATAATCAATAACCGTTCTACACTGACTCAATCTATCTGGAATCCGCATGTTAAAAGTTATATCGAAGAGTTTATAAAAAGATTTTCGGAGCATTTCGATCATAATAACATGCAGTCTGTACTTTTGGGTGTCAGCGGTGATTTTGGTGAATCGATATATCCAGCGGTGGCGAACTCATGGACTTATAAATATGACGGTGAGTATTATTCAGAGCCTGGGTGGTGGTGCGGAGATAAATTTGCCGAAGCTGACTTTCGTAAAAAGATTCGAGATAAATATCTGACAATCAAAGCTTTGAATAAGGCATGGAGTAAGAATTTGAGGAGTTTTGATGAAGTAAAACCTTTTGTTCCTGATGATAAATGGTCCCGTCGAGCCAGGCTTGATTTTATCCACTGGTACACTTCTTCGATGACGGATTTCAGTGAATTTTGGGTGCGTACGGCTCTGCAATATTTTCCAGATATTGTTATCCTTATCTGTACGGGCGGAGATGCCCGGCCTGAGCTTGGTGCGGATTTTTCTGAACAGGCAAAAATGGCAAATAAATACAAGGCAGGAATCAGGGTTACAAATGAAGCGAGTGATTATGTTCAGAATTTTACGCTTACAAGGTGGGTTGGGTCAGCTTGTAAGAACTACGGTATTTATTTTGGTTATGAGCCTGCGGGGAGAGTTGACAATAACGGGATATACGCACGGATATATAATGCGGCAGCGTCCGGCGCAGATGAGCTTTTTATTTATGACAATCCGCCGATTGGTATACGTGCTAAAATATATGACGAGAATTATAAATGGCTTAAGAAACAGGTACCGGTTGTGAAATTCGCAGTATTTTTGCCTAAAAGCTCTGTCTGGCTTGGTGAAATGACAATGGAGGATTTTTATTATAAAAAAAGCGGTAAAATACGTGACTATGTCGATTTTGACTATTTGGATGAGACTCTTATCAGGGACGGTTTTTTAGACAATTATTCGGTGCTTCTGTGGCCTGAAGGGAGTATTACGGAGAAATATGTAACGAATAAGGTTAAAGAATGGCTTACAAAAGGTAACAGGCTTTATCTGAGCGGTCCTGTTGAGACGGTTGAAGGAGATGTTGTTTTTTCTGAAGAGAAGCACCCATCAAACTGCTTTTTTATATCTAAACCTTATGAAAATTTCATGGATAAGGTTTGCCGACAAGAACATGAAATAATTTCTGACGGCATAAAAAACAATGTGTTTCATACTGAACTGAAAGGTATGGGAACGTTTATTTTAGAGTTTAACAAACATCCTGAAATCTGTATGAAAAAGGACTGAAGATATTAATGTCTATCGAAGCGGTAATATTTGATCTTGACGGTGTTATTGTAAGTACGGACCATTACCATTATCTGGCATGGAAAGAGCTTGCAGA
>CAZAYB010000047.1:10569-14815 GCA_964489215.1 uncultured Pirellulales bacterium | reverse complement strand
CAGGAAACATCTGCTGCGATTGAGCTTGTTCTTGTTACCGGCAATAAGCTGCGAAAGGAGAAAAAACAGAGTTATTCAGAAAGTTCATATGGATTTTTGCGTAAAACATGTATTAATTTCCAGTCTGATTATACAAAATTCTTGGTCCAAGCAGAACTAGCTGTTGAGGGATCATATTGTAATTTTATGACCGTAATCCAAGGGTCAGGAGCATGCTTTGGCAGATTTTTGAAATAGACCATTTTACCATTTTGCTCATATTCCACCTTTGAGTTGTCAATCAATAGACTTGCGGATGTGATGCTAGCATCTACTTTAACACAATGATCATTTTTACCCAAATATCGTAAAATGTGATAATAAATTGTATTAGATTCTGGTTTAGCAGTCAGCAGACCCGGTTGAGCATAATAGCCAGTTCCATGCGTGGACACTTTGGCCAAAGTTGCTCCGTAAAAAGATTCGCCGTTATCTTTGAGCCATTTACCAATGATTTGAAAATTTTCAATATTCTTTAAAGGTATTTTGCCTGTGGCATCAGGGCTGATATTAAGCAAAATATTACCGCCACCAGAGCGTACTCGAACCAGTGTGTTAATAAGTTGCTGAGGTGTTTTATAGCACTGGTCGCCTGGAATATAACCCCAACTGTCATTCATACACATACAGACTTCCCATGGTCTGGATTGCGGTTTAATACCTATCGGCATTTCATTCTCGGGAGTGTCATAGTCCTCTTCTATACCAGCTCTATTATTTATAACTATATGCGGCTGTAAGTCACGAACCATCCTATTCAATTTATGGCTCTGCCACTGTTCGGGCGTCTGATACCAACACCCATCATACCAGAGCAAATCAATCTTACCATAATTTGTCATCAGTTCACGTACCTGTTCATGTACATATTCACAAAATCTCCCCCATGCCTGAGTATCATATTCAGGACCTTTTTCAACAAATTTCTGCCATGCAAGAGGGTCGTCGCCAGGAAGCTTAAGATTCAAGCCAGGCCAAGACCAGTCCATTGGGGAATAATAAAGGCCTACATTTAGACCTGCATCACGGACAGCATTGATGTATTCAGCAACGAAATCTCTTTGAGTTGAAAAGTTTGTTGATTTAAAATCTGAGACTTTCGTATCCCAAAGCGAGAAACCGTCATGATGTCGCGTTGTAAAAACTACATATTTTGCTCCACCCTTTTTAGCAAGTTCTATCCAAGAGTGAGGGTCAAAATTAATGGGATTGAATTCATAAGCAAGTTTTCTATATTCTTGGGGATGGATGTTTTCTCGCCATTGTGCCCATTCTCCGTGCCCAAGCAAAGAATAAAGTCCCCAATGAATGAACATACCAAAACCAGCATCTCGAAACCACTTAACTCGTTGTTCATATTCATGTCCCGTTTCTTTTGCCGTACCCATTTGCCGCCTTGAATTTAATCTCAAAATCTTGTAAGCCAAAGTCCATAGTTTTAATTATCTTGTTAACTCAAACATAAACCTATAGATAAAATAGAGATAATCAATTTATTCGGTAATCCCACATGGTATTCTTTTTTTTATACTCCTCATCAGTATCTGTCCTATCCGATGTAATTCCATCTCTAAACATGATATCCCAATAATCCATACTACTTAGATGCCCGTCCATAAACAAAACATTTGACTTTTTAGAATGTCTATCAGAGACAGGATGGTCAGGGTTAGAGCCTAAAGTAGTTCCTTTGCCTTTAATCATATAACCAACCGGTTCATCTACCCCCGGAACATAACCTCTTGTAATATACCTCATATCTAAATATTTACTTTGAGAATCCATAGAATCTGCAATTTGCAATCTCTCAGACAACCTTCTAACTTTAGTTATATCCAGAGGATGATAAGTGATCTCTGGACTCAGCCAATCATAGTACGAGCCATTGATAGGATTAATTCCATAACGAAGACAAACATTGAACTGAAATTTATCTCTCTGTGAGGGACATTCGAAGATTCGGAGAACTGAATTTTTTTCAGCGTTATCATTTTCTTCGTATGTCCCCTCTTCAAATTTTCCACGACCTGCTAAATACGGCGCCAAAGTCTGAGCCCATGTAACACTACCTTCGCTCATAAGACCAAGATATGCCGGAAGGTGATTGTCATTGTCCTGTACATAGTATGAAGAACCTAAACCTTGCTGTCTTAAATTAGACTGACAAACCACATTTCTAGATAGTTCCTTTGCTTTTGACAAGGAGGGCATAAGGATACTCAGCAACAAAGCTATAATTGAAATTACCACGAGTAACTCAATAAGGGTAAAACCAAATCTATAAAACTTTGGTTTACGGCAATCATTGCAATCGATCTTTTTCATAATAGGATCCTCTAAACTATCCGTCACACATAGTATTCAAAATAAATAATTATAAGCTAAGGAATTTGACTGTTAATCACAATTAACATCTGTACATTCCAGCCAAAAAGCTGCAAGAGCTTTGAAATCTAAGAAATCAACTTTGCAGTCAAAATTAACATCGCTAATTGGGTAAACATGGTCTTCATCTCCACAAACAGGAAATGAGATACCTACCATTGTTTTAGTAACAATATGTGAAATGTCATCAACATAGTTCTCGAAGATTACAGGGTCTCTCATATAAGGTAGATATTCACCTGCAACATTTGTGCTGCTCATTTGATTCGGAGTTCTATCTTTTGCAGTAAACTGTAAGTTTACTTTTTGGCCTGGGTTTATGCCATTAAAATCTTCAAGAGCAACAAATGGAATCTTCATTTCAACATACATCACTTCATTTGATACAGAGTAAGCTATTTTGCCACTCGAAAAAAGAGCCGAATTAACTGAATTAGGTTCTGGAAGGATTGATTCTAATTTGTAATAACTAATTCCATTGTCAACTCCTGAACTGTCTGCTGAGTTTTGAATTGAATTACAGGTAAAAACGTAACTTGTTGTATCGCTTAGGTTTTCATAATCCCAGGTAAATGCGGCAGTAAATGATGAACATTGGTCTGTATCACTGTTTACAGCAGCATTAGTTATTTTTGAAGCGATATAGAAGTTATTATCATCATTAGCACTGTAAACTTCGACAACAGTATCATCAAGAAGTCCATTTGCTCCAGATGCGTTAGATTTTTTGAAATTACCTACGGATCCGGATGGCTTTTGGGCTACTTTTTTGACAGAATTCCACTCATTTGGGCTAAATACCCCGTCAATAATTACATTCGCTGGTAGTTCATATATTGGAGGATATCCTTGCGATTTTTCATCAACCCAATAACAGTTTACATTATCATACCAAGCATTGGTTCCAGGAGTATTTGTGCCGCAACTCCATGTTGGATATAAGTGAGTTCCTAGCCCTACGTTGTGACACCATGGTTCTTCGATAACGATAGGTATATTAGCCCCACTGGAAGTAGTAACCCAGGCACTATATGTCAAGGTATCACTATTTAACTCTACTTTCACATGGTTCCATGCGTCAAACTCTACGGACACATAGCTTCTTTTATAAGCCGAATCAGAACCGCTTCTGTACCACCACTCATTAAAACCGGAATTACAATATACCTGAAGACCGGCAGGTAAGGCATTGTTGTTTCCACCATTGACGGTAAAATAACAGCCTCCTCCTGTCGGAATATAAATATCCCATTCATAAACGATGATTCTTCCTTCGTGACTCAAAGGAATAGGTGCAACCCTTGGCCAGCTAAGAGTGAAGTTTTGCCAAGTATATTTCATGGATTTAGTTCCACTTGCAGCCATTGTACAATCTATCTTGAAATTAATGATTGAACTGGCATATGCTTCCCAGACGACCCCTTTTTGGGGATCTAAACCCATCATTATCATGTCACACGGGTGCGATTCAAAGTCATCTACTAGAAAAGGCACAATAGATGTATCAGCTAAACTTTTTCCAGTATTTATCACAAAACATAAACTCAATATAAGAAATATGAAGGTAACCCGACTATTAATCATTTTAAAACTCCAATTTGTATAAGACTCAAATAATAAATCGTCAACATTTTACTTAATTATTCACAGGCCTGTGTATTCTAACCATTCACTGGCAAAAATTTGAAGGTCTAAATCATTAACTTCACAATCATAGTTGTAATCTGTGATTGGATAAGGGTGATTTTCATCGCCACAATAAGGCACTGACATTTTTTCGATTACGATATCATCCCAGTATGTTGTTTGATCCCATCCATAG
>CAZAYB010000047.1:0-10559 GCA_964489215.1 uncultured Pirellulales bacterium | reverse complement strand
AAAACGAAATAAACAGGTCCCACTGGAGCCTCGGGCAAAGGTATATCTCCCACTGCTAAGACTTTTGAATCATTAGCAAGTTGAATATATAGATCCCAAGTTCCTGTAATATAATTTGCATTCGAACCAGATTTCAAATTAAGTACACACTCTACCAAATCCCATTGTCCCACCGAAGGGGTGATGCCGCTTCCGATAACTTGCTCATTGACAAAATCAAATACTTCATATTCTCCACCATCTTGTCCACCATATAGAGACCACGAAGCTATATAATCCGTACCATAAGGAGTAAAAAGCATTGAAACTGTAGCTCCATCTAAACTAGTTTCCCTGCTAATATTAAATTTATAGGTTATTTTACTATTTGCCTCGGCAACAACAGAAGAAGCTCCTACTCCTTTTAAAACGGGATATGTTCCCTGGCTTTCACTGCCGCGAATAAGAGACAATGCCTTTGAGCCACTTTTAACTATTACTGATTGTACCATTTCGGTATTAGGATCGTTACCCATATCCAGCCAGAATCTGCCTATATCAGGAGAAAGTCCTGCTATCGATGTAGATGGATGTGATTCAAAATTATCAGAAAAGGAAATATCTGCTCCAAATGCCATACTGACAATTAAAAATGAAAAAACTATTACATATACATGTTTATTTAACATTTCAGCCTCCATAACAGACAAAGTGTGTCTATTAAAATTTTGAGAGCAGGCGCATTTGACCTGCCCTCAAATCTCTTTTTTTATATTCATCTTTTTTTCCGTATTACAAACAAACCTAAAGTGAGCAATGAAATTGTTGCAGGCTCGGGCACAATATCAATTGAAACATTATCATAGTACGCAGTATTACCGTTGGCTCCACAAAATAGATCCATAGCAGGTTCTGCCCCTGCTGAAAGATAAGGAATAGGCGTTCCAGCCAATGCAAGAATATCATTGACATAAAAATCAAACGTTCCGGTCACTACACCTGCGTATCCGCCATCTACAATATTAGCTACAATATCTATTTTATCCCAGGCTCCGACCGAAACCGCCACTCCAGTATCAATAACTGCACCAGTCACTATGTTTTTAACTCGATAAGTTACCGGGGATGCATATTGCCACCCATAAACAGTTGCAATTGTGGTTGAATTAGCTGCACCAAGTTTCATACTTGTATTTATACCTTCACTTGCAGACTCACGTCGATAGAAGTACTCATATGTTATTGTTTGCCCCGCCTGAACAGTTTGCCCTAAGGCGCCTTGGGCACGAACACCTCCAAGCGTAGGCGGATAATCTCGGTAAAGTTTTGCCGACTGATTACCCATAGCTATCTCATCCTGTACTTGTTCTGCAGGAGGCCCTGATGGTGCAATACCTGCAAAAAGCCATGTCTGACCTACGACGGGGCTTTGGCCGCTTACAGCAGCATCTACCGTAGATGACTCAAAATCATCATAGAAGACATAAGCTCCATTCGATACCGCAGCCAGAAAAGCGACTGCAAACAACATAACAACTAATTTTTTTCTGATACTCATTTTAACTCCTCCGTAACTAGGGTTAATTAAAATTGACAAGTGCACTTTGCAATTGCCATTGCTTAGTGCGGCAACACACCGACTAAAATTATCTTTATTTACTTTTCGATATGCAGAATTACCAATAAACTTATTAAGTGGAAACGGTCGATTTGCCAACAATCAATTTCCCTTCGGTGACAACCTTCTTACGAAGCTCCAGTTTTTCACCCTTTCTAACTGCTACCAATAATTCACAAATTTCAGTAGCTAACAACTCGAAATTTGGATCTGTTGTGGTAAGGTAGTCATCTGAATATCCATAAAAAACACTGAGGAAACCACTGCCGGTAACTGCGACATCCTGAGGCACTTTATACCCAAGTTTTTCGATAAGCCTTATTACAAGCAGGGCTAGCTGGTCACTAACGCAGCATACAGCGTCAATTTTGCCGAGGCATTGTTTTAACCATTTTTCAACAACTTCTTCGTACTCAGTTGACCTACGGTCTTTACGTCCAAACATACCGTTGTTAGAAGCCGTCAAATCAAGCTGATACTGCTCTTCTATAGAAATTCCTTTACGAACCAAGGCTTTTATAAAAGTATAATGTTGATTTGCAAACTCAGAAAAACCCACAAACCCAATATTTTTACGTCCTATTGAGCATAGGTGTTCTGCGGTTGCTGATATGGACTGCACGGGGTCAAATTCTACTGCAGGCCATTCTGTAGAATCAATACCTCTAAAGCAGCAGATGACGGGTATCTCACTATTGTACAATTCGACAATCGTTTCAAGAGGTAAGATTTTATCAATCGGAGGTACGAGAACTATTCCGAACACCCTCGCATCTATTTGACGCTGAATCATTTGACTGTATCTTTTAACGTCATTATCCGTGCTGAATACCGTAACATCAAGCTCTTTTGCATGACAAACATCCTGCAAACTTCTCAGCAAATAAGCATATTCAGGACAACCTACACTCGGCACAAAAAGGGAAACACTACGACTTGTTGTATGTGCCATTTTTCCTGCGAGATTCATAGCCTCATCACTTATAAATGTACCTTGCCTTTGTTTTCTTATCACTATACCATTAGTTGCTAAAGCCTGTAGCGATCTTTGCACTGCGGCGGGACTAACATCCCATCTTTCGGCAAGTGACTCTACAGGATAAAGCTGCTGGCCGGGCTTGAGTTTACCATTCTTCAAGTCATCAACAATCAAAGCCTGAAGGTTTTCATATAGAGGAGAAATGCGGGAAACCTGTTCTTTCTTATGTATCTCAGCTACACTAGTCATTTTAAGCCTGAATAAATAAAGCAAGTATCATTTAACCAACTCACAATTAGATTATATTTCAATATTTCGAATATGTCAATATAAAAATAAAAAAACCATAAAAATCCGACTTTCGCATGGAAGCAATATGCCGTATTTATTGTAACCAATTTATTATAAATGAGATATATCAACACAGCCAATCCGATATTTTAATATTTCAACATTCATATTTTTGAAATTTTTAATAAAAAAACTTTGATTTTATTTGTTTTTGGTGTATAATTAAGCTCAATTGAATTTATCGCATGGCAATACTTATTTTAATAATATTATTAAAGGAATGCTTTCAAATGACAATAGAGATGTTTAATGACACCCCCATTTGGAGCTATTTATTACACTTGGGTTACAACATGTGGGCAGACCATGATAATGTAGAACCTGTTCCTGTTGTCGAACATGACAATGGATACAATGACAGCTTAGTAGAAGTGAATGCCAAACCATATGTCCGCATGGAAGATAGGGTATTGCATCAGATTGTGTCCCATATGTCCAAATGCGGCATTAACATGGCTATAGTCGAGTTGGGAGAAGCTGTTCAATACAGAACCCATCCAGAGCTTGCTGTAAAAGGCGCATGGTCAGTGGATAAGTTAAAAAAACTGCTTACAACATTGCGAAGCAAAGGAATTGAACCCATTCCAAAACTGAATTTTTCAGCGGCACATGACCACTGGTTAGGCCCTTTCTCACGATGCGTTTCCACGGATGCTTATTACCGTGCCTGTGGAGAGTTAATTGATGAAGTATGTGAAATTTTCTCCAACCCTCGTTTTTTTCATTTGGGCATGGACGAAGAGGACGCTGACACCCAGATAGGTTTGGATATGAACTACGTGGTAATTCGAAGAAATGGCTTATGGTGGAAAGACTTGTATTTTTTCATTGACCAAGTTGAAAAGAATAACTGCCGTCCATGGGTGTATTCCGACTATTATTGGAACCACCAAGAAAATTTTCTAAAAAAAATGCCCAGAAATGTTGTTCAAAGCAATTGGTTTTACGGAAGTGAATTTGATGTTTCTGAAATTGCGGTAAAAACCTATATAGATCTTGCCAATCATGGTTACGATCAAATACCGGTTGGAAGCAATCACCGCTCTGATACGAATTTTGCTAATATGGTTGATTTCTGCATGAAAAATATCCCCTCTGCGAATCTATTAGGTTTTATGCAAACAACTTGGCGACCCTTACTTGAGAATTATTGTAGTAATCACTTAGAAGCATTAATTCAGGTGCGTAAAACTAACAGGAACATATCAAAGAAGACTGTGCTGTCCTCTGATTGGGAGGTATAAGTACCAAATTTTGGGATTATATATTCAAGGCATGACAATAAAATTAAAAAAAATTAATATTTCCATTTTTGTGTTATTGATTACCGTTACTTGTGGTTTCAGTGAAACTATTGTATCAACTGGATTTGACAGCTATGAAGGTTGGCAAGAGCAAGGAGTTACCAATCCACCCAACCCTGCTACCGGCAACTGGTGGTCTTGGGGAGAAACAACAAATAGTTGGAATCCCTTGCAAATAGATACAAGCTTTAACGGAATGCAATTTGAGGCATCGCCTCGTAACGGTGATGGATTGCTATATGCAGATAGGATTTCCAGCAATTCTATAATTTATGATTCTGCTGTAGATACACCTGGTGATAAAAATATTTTTATCATTTCTTTTGACCTTCAAGTAAATAAAGAAAGTGGAAGTTATGCTATTGTTGCATGCAAAAACACTAATTATACAGGAAGTATAGGTTCGAGCACTTATCTGTGCTGTATTAAGATTGATGGAGATTCGGGAAATATTTCATATTGGAATGGCAGCAGTTATGAATTACCATATTCAGGAACTGGACTATTTAAACCTGTTGGGAACACTCAGATTTGGGGGCGTATTCAAATAATCCTTGACACCCAAAACAGTGTTGCAACCATTTCCAGTTTAACATACTTAACACCAGAAATGGCTACAGTAGCAGAAGTGCCATTTACCAACTTGGTAGGTGATAATATTATGCGATCCTTATGGTTAGCAACTGGTCCAGCTAGTCGCAGTTACTTTGATAATCTGGAAATAATAAATTGCACAGAAAAGCCTGTTATCTGTGGCGACGAAGGAACAATATATCTGTCAGGAGACATAAACAAAGATTGCAGAGTAGACTTAAAAGATTTCAATATACTAGCACAGCAGTGGCTCAAATGTAAAAATCCTGAAGACATCAGTTGTATAAATTGAAACAATTGCTTATTTCAAAGAGGTAAATCTATGCGTTTAATACTGAGTTTTACGCTAATCTTCTTAGTGGTAACAACTGTTGTTGGTGCTCCGAATAGTAATTCTATTTATGTTTCGGTTGGTGACGATCAAATATTATTTGGTCCTGACAATGATGCTTCGATTGATTCTGTAGATGGCATTTATAACATTATTTCTCATTGGAAGAATCAGTATGGAGTTACAGATATCTTTTGGCGATTGCCTCTTTTTAATAAATACAATGAAAAAGAACCTAACTGGCTAAATGTACAATGGGGATTTCCAACTATCTGGCCTGTCGTCATTCAGAAAAGAATTATTGATAAACTTGACGTAACAGAGGCCGCAGTAAATGCTGCGAAATCACTAAATGTCACACTCAATGGCGGAATTGAAGTTTACAGTGTTGGGATACCACCCGAAGAACCAGTGCAGTGGCCCTATGTACAGAGTTTTTATTACGATAATCCAGAGTGTCTTTCTATTGATAGAGACGGTAATATTGCCTGGGGAATTCCGGAATATGGCGTACCGCTGGCAAGAGAGCACATGCTTGAACGTATTGTTACTCTTACTGATAAGTATGACTGGTCAGGTATTTATCTGGATCTGCGTTCCGAAACATATTTATTAGTTTCACCTCCGCAACACGGAGATCAATATGGCTTTAACCCTGAGGTTGTTACGGATTTTTACGCTCAATATGGGGTCAATATACTTACTGACCCTCGTTTTGATTATAAAAGCCCAAACTATGATATAAATGACCCAATGGTTGAAAATTGGCGACAGTTACGAGGTAGTTACCTTACCCAATTATTGCGAGATATCCATGGCGCTTTGCCTGACAGGAAAATAGCAGTATGTATAAGGGGAGGCGATTACTATGGATGGCCGGTTGGAAATATGGCAGTTCAATGGAGAACATGGATTGATGAAAGGCTTATAGATACTATTATCGTAAACTGGACAATGGGACCTCCGACGATAAATAACAATGATACTTTTCTAACAAATGCATATATTGGACAAGGTGTCTATCCAGTCTCCACTTTTGTATCCTATATCAATGAACACAATCTTTCAGTAACTTTATATGACTCTGCACGATTCTCAGGTTCTCCAGCTTGGATGTATACGAGTCTAAATGAAAGAGAATACCTTGCTTCGGAAATAACCCAGTATCGCAATAATAATCTATCCAAAGATGGGTTTCTGGGATTCATAAAACAGAACTTTGACAACCTTGAACCGTCCTTTTCAGGTTATGTTAATAAAATGGATGGTGATTGGAGATACTCAGGGAAAAAGAACTTCTCGAAGGGCTTATGGGGTCAGCTAAGCGATGGCAACGATGCAAGGCCGCTTGTCCAAAATCAGGTAAAACATGGTAATACGGGTAATGCGGTGCGCCTGTTAGGTGTACCGATTTCGGAATGTACTCTTCGCGGCCAACGCAAGCCTCAGTACGGTGGTTTGATGCCTGAGTATGAATTTGATAAACTTAGTAATAAATGGGTAATAGTTAGTTTTTGGGTTTATCGGGATAATAACTATAGCGGTTTAGTATCATTTATGCGTGATAAAACTGATACTAATAATTTTTTGATGGGTTTTAAAATAGATTCTTCAACAGGCAGAATTAGCTGTCAAAAAGATACTAACTGGTACCTAACAAACTATTATATAGGCCATAATATTTGGCAAAAGTTTTTACTTATCTGTGATTTAGACCGAAGGGTTTACACAGTTTATACAGGAGAAGGAAATCCAGTAATGCTTGCTAAAGATTTACAATTACCTGCAAATCCTTCTACTATTGACGAAATTGTATTTGAGGCAACCGGCAACATGAGTGTGGGAGAGGAAGTACATTGGGGTACGATGTACATCGACGATGTGGAGGTTCAATGGTGGCCAGATTGCGGCGGCCTTGATTTTTACTATGATTTAGCTGACATTAATAAAGATTGTTATGTAGATTTCTCTGATATGGTTGAAATGATGGAGGATTGGCTTAAGTCTACACATCCTCTTAAATAATTTCTACACCTCTTAGTTTTTAGCTTTCCACTACCCAAAAATTTTATTACAAAAAGAATATTGTTTCACTTTTAAAATGTACTGGAACAAAAAACAAAAATATTATAAGGAAATATAAATATTATGCCTTCACCTCAACTTTCTTGGCTTGATTACTCTTTAATGGTATTTTATTTAGTGGGCATTACTGTTTTAGGGGTCTGGTTTACCCGCAAAAAAGAAAATACTGAAGATTTCCTGCTTGCCGGAGGAAAAGTCCCCTGGTGGGCCGCCGCAATGACTTTTGTAATGGCTTTATCCAGCACTGTAAGCTTGGTTGGCACGCCTGGTGAGGCATATAACAATGGCTTGAGATTTCAGATACTTGACTGGTTTGCACCTTTTGCAGCCTTTATTTGCTTTGGTTTGTTTGTTCGCTTCTATTTCCTAACCAAGACATTCACTCCTTTTTCTTATCTCGAAAGAAGATTTGATGTACGAGTGAGAGCAATTATTACTATTTTATATATCTTTTCGAGATTATCCTATTTAGCTTTAGTTCTATTTTCATGTTCCGTTGTTTTTAAAGGAGCTGCCAACTGGGAACCATGGATATCGATCCTGGTTTTGGGATGTGTTTGTATGCTATATTGTAGCCTGGGTGGATTTAAAGCAGTTATATGGACCAATGTTATTCAATTTATTGTTATGTGGGGTGGTTTGTCAGCTGCTGTAATTGCATGTTTAAATTCAGTTGACGGAGGATTGTTTGGAGTTTTTAAATATTCCTTTGAGCATGGCAGAGGCTATGAATTTAGCGAAGGCTTTTTCAAATTCAGCCCCTATGAAAGATTATCCATCTGGCTGCTTTTATATAGTTCTTTATTCAGCTACATGTTTTATTGCAGCTCAGACCAAATGTCACTTCAGCCACTTTTAAGTACCAGTTCTTATAAAAATGCCAGAAATACATTTATTACTTCTGTTTTTCTTTTTTTGCCAATGTCATCAGTTCTTTATTTCCTTGGACTCGCAATGTTTACCTACTTTGGACAAAATCCGGTAGCAGGCAGCGAACAACTAAATGGTGACACCGCTTTGTTTTATTTTGTTAGTCAGAAAATGCCGGCCCCGCTTCCAGGACTCGTCGTTTCTGCCATGCTTGCGGCAGCTGTTTCCACAGTGGCCTCAGGACTGGCGGGTACCGCCTCAGTTGTAACAAAAGACCTATTTCTGCGTTTTGCAAGAAAAAATGCAACCGAACAACAGCAGGTTACATTTTCTAAAATAGCGACTTTAATTGTGGGTATCCTTTGTACCGCTTTGGCTTTGATGATCATTGTTTCCTCTTCAACACTGGGAGAGAGCCTTATAGAAGCTTCAGCGATCTATATCGCCTTCATGTGCATAGTACCGACCACATTTTTAATTGGAGTTCTAAACCCCAGGTGTAATAGTAATCACGCTTTAGTAGGTATGTTATTTGGCACATTAATAACTGCTGGAATGATTGTATGGTATATGTATGGCAAACTGTATGGAACTCCGATCAGTTTCATGTTCCTTCAAATACCCGGCGGCATCGGGACGATCCTGTTCGGCTTGATTGTTCCTTTTATTATCAATAATAAGCCGCCACAGGATAAAATCGAAGGCAGAACATTGTTCACACTCAAAAAGAAACAGTTACAAACCGATCTTGATAAACCCTTGACAGAGTGAATATAGGAAACTATTTTGTGGTCTATTTAGAAAATATTATCAGTTGGCTTGAATCTCAAACTGGACATAGTTTAAATAACGATGAAGGTTTTTTGTTTGGAAAAAGAACTGTTCCATTGAAATCTGTCCTTATCTGTTGGGCTCCTACGTCGGCAGCCATAGAAACCGCAGCTGCAAACGGGTGCGAACTTATTATACATCATGAAGTCTTAACAATGGCTCCTCCACCATTTGCACATACCAGTCATTTAGACCAGAAACATATGTCTTGGGATTTTAATTCTCAAAGAATTAATCTGTTGAATACAAATAATTTAAGTTGCCTGAGAATACATGGTTCTCTTGATGAAATATGTATTTATGAGGCTTTTAGGAAACTATTAGGCCTTGACCCAGAGTTTACTCAGCAAAAAAACAACCCTTATCGAAAACTATACCGGCTTAAGCAGCCAACAAAAATCTCAGAGTTAATAGAACAACTTAAAGATATTTTCTCACTTCCATATTTGAGACATACATTTATGGATCCCAGCAGGGTTGTTAGAACACTTGCCATCCCTTGGGGAGGAATGTGCTTGAGTTTAAATGTTCAGTATCTTCAAGGCTTGATAGACTTAGGCGAAATCGATGTCATGATCGCAGGGGAAACGGATAATTATGGAGCAAGATTTTGCAAAGAAATTGGTATTGATATTATAGAAGTCGGCCACGAAGTGAGTGAAGATCCCGGCATTTATCAGTTCAGAAATATCATCGCAGCAGATTTCAAGGATGTAAGTTTTTATTATTATCCAACCGAGCCAGTTTTTCAAATAAGTTAATACTTTAATTTCGTAAGAAAGGACCAGAAATGAAGACTATAATAACAACAATGTTTATTTTTAGCTTATTTTCAATTTGCAATGCCTCTAACTTCAGCAGTGCCATCACTATAGGTACTGACAAGCAGTTATTTATTGATCATAAATTCATAGAAAACAGCGAACACATTACTTTGACTGTAAACTCCCCAGCAAAAAACGGACTTAATATTAAAAAAGAGAAACCCTGGGAAACTGCTGCTATTGGAGGTGGATCGTTAGTGCAATATCAGGGAAAAGCTCATTATTACTACTGGGCCTACGATTTAATAAGTGAAAAGAAAAGCAAGGGGTATTTTTGTTATGCTGTAAGCTCTGACGGCAAAAATTGGGAAAAGCCAAACCTTGGTCAAGTCGAATTCAATGAATCAAAAGAAAATAATATCTTAGATTGCGATCCCGGCAATGTATTTATAGATCCAAAAGCCTCACCCGATAAGAGATTTAAAATGTTAAGCTGGATTGGTCCGCAATCTGACAAAACTAACAGCGGCTTGTATATAAACTATTCTGCCGATGGTATTATATGGGAAAAGAATCCTGTGCGTCTATATCCATTTTTCCCTGACGGAACTAACCAGATAATATATGACTCAAAAACAGATAAATATCTTGCATATTTCCGTCAATGGTTTCCCCGCACCGCGGGTACATATTTTACAAGCCCTATAAAACCTCTTCGAACCGTAGGCATACAAATATTTGATAATCCAATGGAACCCTGGCCATTTGATAATAAAATACCTCAATATTACTTATGGGGCGAGGACAGTATAGCTACTCCAAGTGCTGAAGCTGAAATGGTAATGTCTTGTGA
>CAZAYB010000046.1:13939-15095 GCA_964489215.1 uncultured Pirellulales bacterium | reverse complement strand
AAAGATTGCAGCACAGATTAGCCGAGAGATGACAGATGCTATGGATCTTAATGTTCCGTTAAAGGTAGATGTTTCTGTTGGGCCTACCTGGCTTAGCGATAAATAGTTTGTCAGTGAAGTGAAAGGAGTGAAACAATTAATATGAAAGCAGGATGGATAGGTACAGGCGTAATGGGCGGTCCTATGTGCGGTCATTTGCTTGAAGCTGGTATTGAAGTGACGGTTTTTAACCGTACTAAAGCTAAAGCGGACAAGCTGCTTGCCAATGGTGCCCGTTGGGCAGAAAGTCCGAAGCAGGCAGCTCAGGATAAGGATGTTGTTTTTACGATGGTTTCGTATCCTGATGATGTTCGAAATGTTTATCTTGGTGTAAACGGCGTTCTCGAGAGTATGAAAGAGGGTTCAGTTGTTGTTGATCATACGACCAGTAAGCCCAGTCTGGCGGAGGAGATATATAAAAAGGCCTGTCTCAGGAATATTTCAGCGATCGATGCTCCTGTTTCCGGCGGTGACAGCGGTGCTCGTAATGGTTGCCTTTCAATAATGGCAGGGGGCGATAAAAAAGCTTTTGACCGTGTTTTCGATTTACTTTGCAGGATGGGAGAAAATATTAATTATATGGGCGGGGCAGGGAAAGGTCAGCATACAAAAATGGCTAACCAGATACATATTGCATGTACGATGGTAAGTGCTGTTGAGTCTTTGCTTTATGCTTACAGGGCCAGGCTTGACCTTAAAGATGTGATAAAGGCAATCGGCAGCGGTGCGGCTGGCAGCTGGACTATTAACAATCTTGGTCCGCGTATAATCGAGAGGAATTTTGATCCTGGTTTTTATATCGAGCATTTTATTAAGGATATGGGAATTGCTCTTGAGGAGTCCAGGAAGATGAATATAAGTCTGCCCGGTCTTGCGATGGCTAATCAGTTTTATATTTCTGCAAGTGCGATGGGTCACGGCAAACTGGGTACCCAGGCGTTGATGTTAGTTCTGGAGAGAATAAATGATATGAAATGTTCGGGCAGCTTTGAGGTCTGATTTGTTTGTGATTCAGCAGGCATTTAAAAATTGTGCTCTAATGTTCAGGCAGGTGATTGAAGTTAAGCGGATTTTTCAGGGTTGACAGTATGATATAAGAAAAGCCGATATCAGGTTT
>CAZAYB010000046.1:0-13839 GCA_964489215.1 uncultured Pirellulales bacterium | reverse complement strand
TAAGCGGATTTTTCAGGGTTGACAGTATGATATAAGAAAAGCCGATATCAGGTTTCCCCGGTACCGGCTTTTTAGTTCAGTGCTATGATGTGTTTGGCTTTAATAACTCTGCGAGAGGATTTTCCTGTGGGCTGCAAAGGCCAAGGTGAGAATGCCTTATCCAGCCTTCAGCGTAATTGTATTTCCGGCTTAATTTTCCCATCTGTGCGCACATTTCCTTCATCGTTATCAGGTATGCGTCGAGTCCCTGGCTGACGTCGAGCCATTCCTTCTGGCTTTTATGGCATGCAAGCATTTCGGCCTTTTGTTCAATATATTTTTCCACGTCTACGTACAGGTCTGCGTTTACGGGGTTTCTAAGCGGGTCAGTCAGGCCGTAGGGCATTGAATGGTATAAAGCTACCGGTTTTGAGATTGGGTCTGTGTGCGGGATTACGGGGAAGTTTTTCATGCCTCTGCAAAATGCTGCGGTGACTACGGTTCTTGCGGTATTGTTGTGGTCCTCCATGTATTCATGCGGATACTGTGTCAGTATTATGTCCGGCTGGGTCTTGCGAATGATTGCGCAAAGCCTTGAGATGATGGAGTTGTCGTAAAATATTTCCAGGTCGTTTACGAGAGGTTCATGGAAAACGGCTCCAAGTTTTTCGCATGCCTGTCTGGATTCTTCTGTGCGTATTTTGACAATTTCATCAATATCAAGTTTGTCTGTACCGCAGCATCCGTTGGCAACGTTCATGTAGTGAAGTTCACATTTGGCCTCTTTTAGTCTGAACATAGTCCCTGCCATCATGAACTCTATGTCGTCAGGATGGGCGGCGAAAGCGAATATTTTTTTTGTCATGTTTTTGCCTTTCAATCAGTGCATTTCAACGTCACAAGATCCGATGCCGTTCCGGTAGAAATTGAACTGAACATTTGGGTGGTCGGCGAGCAGTGACATTGGAACGGCTGAGTCAGCGATTTTTTTTGCAATCATAAGTGTTGTCAGTCTTTGTCCGAAGGGGTTGTCGTGAGTTCCAGCCTGCCAGATGGAAACCTTTTGGGCTTTCCATGTCTGAACCGGGCCGACGGTAACTGCGTTTGTAGGTACTCCAGTTACAACACCTCCTCCGCTGGTTCTTGCGTTTTGCATAACTGTTACCGGGTGCAGCTGCACTGCTCTTGTGGTAAGCTGTCTGTATTCCTGGGGCGATGGTGGTGCGTCTGCGTATTTCCCTTCTCTTTTGAACGGGTCGTTGAATGCCCAGTGTTTTATGTCGCCCTGTCCTCCCTGCATAACCGCACAGGTTACACCTGATTCCCAGCTTTTGATATATTCTGTTGGGTCAGCTCCTGGAAAGTGCATGTTTGATTCCGGCATTTTGAGCTGAGGTTTTATTCGGTTGAAGCAGAGTTCCTTGTCAGCTTTTTCAAAGGAAAGCGGGTGGTCCGGGGGGGCTACTTTTCCATCTACGAGCCATTCATCCATTCCCCAAAAATGAGCATCTTTGAGGTTCAGGTCAAGTTCGTTGACGAGCCTTGCAACCAGGGGCAGCTGTTCAGTGGGGCCTATCGGGCCGCAAATTCCTACGGGATTATCTGGAGAAGCCTGTTTCCATGCGGTGATGTATTCCAAAGCTTCTGCGAGGTAGAAATCTTCCAGTGTGTCGTAAAATTTTACCTGAAACCCTTCTCTTGAAAGGTTCTGCATGTCCTGGGGTGTGAGTTTGGCGGCATCGTTGAGGATTTCATCATCCAATGTCGTAAAGTCCCACCAGCCTGGTGCTAAGATACTTTCTTTTCGTGCCATGTTCTTTCTCCTTGATTTTTTTGTGTCAGCCCTGAGAGGTATAATCAGAGCTGCCTATAATATTAACTTTGCAGTTTTTTTGATATTTCCTCAATAATTTTAACGGTATATGAAATTTCTTCAACGGTTAAAAGCGGATCGGGTGCAGATTTACTTTTACTGTAGCAATGAGTAAGAAAATCTACCAGTTCGTCTTTTATCTGATTGTTTTGCGCTTCTATCCATAGGGGTACTCTGCAGTCGACAAATTTGTTTTCGATTTTCAGGTTTTTTTCGAGAAAGTCTCCCTCAATAGTTTTGCTTTCAGTTTCAAGAATTATCTTTCTGCAGATATTTTCACCTTCAAGCCAGGATACTGATATTTGCCCCTGGGCATTTTTGTGTTCAACTTTCAGATCGAGTTTGTGTACCTTGCCGGCAATCTTTTCACAGTTCATTATTTTGTAGTTTCTGATCGGACCGAAGAAGAAAAGTGAAAGGTCGAGATCGTGTATTAACTTATCAATAATTATGTCGTCCTGGATTCTGGGGTCGTGGGGCTGGAACCTTTTGAAATGGAATTTTTTTTCAGAATTTTTGAAATCGGCCAGAACTTCCCGAAGCTTTAGAGAAACAGGGTTGTATCGCTCGACATGTCCTGCCATGATTTTAAGATTTTTTTCGTCAGCAATTTCCAGGAGTTTGGCAAATTCATTTGATTTTATGACAATCGGTTTTTCGATAAAAACGTTAGCGTTGCTGTTTAGTGCCGATTTTGCGATTTCGAAATGTGTACATGTAGGTGTTGCGATGACAGTCACATCTGGTTTGGTGTTTTTTATAAGTTTGTGGTAGTCAGTAAATGCCCTGGAGGCAGGGAATGATTCTATACAGTCCGGGGAAATGTCGCAAAGTCCGCATATTTCAATTCTGCTGAGTATTTCGGTAGAGTCTGCTTTGTAGTATGCTTCGAACTGTTTTTTTTGCAGGGCTTTGAGGGCATTGAGGTGGTAATGGCCCATTTTTCCAAGTCCGATTATGGCGATGTTTATTTTTTTCGTATTTTCGTTCAAATTTGAGCCTTGTTTTTTATGAAGTCCTGTGCAATAGAGATTGCTGATATAATGTCTTTCTGTCTGTTTTTTCCCTGTTCTCTTTCCACGCATAATGAGCCGGAGTAGTTTATTTGAGTCAGCTTTTCAAAGAAGGCGGTACTGTTTACCTGGCCTTTGGACCATGGCACTTCTGTGCCCCATTGGCCCGGTTTTGGGGAGGGTTGTGCGTCCTTGAGGTGGATGTGTTTTATGTGCCGACTGAGGATGTCGATTGATTTTACAGGATCTCCTTTTCCGTAAAGTATCATATTTGCGGGGTCAAAGTTTACAGCCAGGTTTTTGCTGTCGATTATTTGTAAAAATTCGAGCAGGTCCTGTGGGGTTTCCTGTCCGGTTTCCATCAAAAGTGTAATGTTTTTTGAAGCGGCGCAGTCACATAGCATCTTAACCCGCTGGGCCATTTTAGTATTGCTTTTTTCGATGAACCCGAAATGAAAAGACAGGTATGGTATGTTTACCTGTTCAAGTACGTCAAGGGCATTGCAAACTTTTTTTTTGTTTTCTGGCCAGTTTTTGTCGGGCAGTATGCCGCCGGTTTTTTTTATTGAGTCAAGTGTAGAATAATCTTCCTGATCAAAGGCGATCATTCCTGAGCTTATTTTCCAGCCTGCTTGTTTTATGTTGTTTATGTATTCGATGTTTTGGTCTTTTTGTATTGGCGGTATAAACAGGTGCATTGTTGAGGCAGAAGTTTGTTTTTTGACCTGGTTTATCAATTCGAGGTCGTTTGCCAATGACCAGCTGCACAGGCCTATGTTCCAATTTGGTGTTTTTTTCATTACAGGTCAACCTTTTGTGATGTTTGAGCGGACTTTTTTTCAGCCTCAATCAGTATGACAGAATTCATTGATTGATCAGGAGTTATTATTTCTGGTACATTTTGCCGATTTACAGCTTTAGCAAAATGTTTCAGTTCGAGGAGGTAGCCATCACCTGTTTGGAGTTCAGGAGTGAAAGCTTCTGCGTTATGGGGGCAAATTTTGAACGTTGGTTCTCTTGTGAGGTCGTATGTAATTGCGGCTTTTTCGAGAATTATTTCAAAGCTCATCTGGAATCCGAATGAAGGTGTCATTATCCATCCACCCTGGGTTGTAACTGCTTTTTCGTCGTCATAAAAATACTGAGTGGCTGCATGGTCGTAACCACCTGTCGGGCCTTTTACAGCTGTAGTTGAAATGGCTCTGGGCATTCCAAAGAGGTATTGCACGAAGTCAGTATCGTGAATGTGCAGGTCCAGCAGTGCTCCTCCGCTTCGTTTTTCGTCAAGAAGCCAGTTGTCCCATGACCATGTCGGGGTAAGGCTGAGGCGGTTAAATGCTGCGACTTTGAGTTTGCCGTATTGGCCTGAGTCAATAATTTGCTTTGCTTTTGCGTATTCGGGCCAGAATCTTATGCAGTGTCCTACCTGGAGCAGCTGGCCGGTTTTTTTTGCGGCATCGACCATTTCGGCGGCCTGTTTTGAATCCATTGCCATTGGTTTTTCGCACAGTACATCAAGGCCTGCGTTTAATGCTTTTAGAGTGTATTCGTGATGGAGGTATGTAGGCAGTGTTATCGAGACAGCATCAAGGTCGGCTTCGCTGAACATTTTTTCAGCATCGGAGTAAGTCTGGATGTTAGTGAGGTCGAGTTCTTTTTGAGCTCCTTCTATGTTTCCTGCTTCTGCTCCTTTTCCGGAAAATCTTTCCTCGTTTATATCACAAATGGCGGCTACTTCGATATCTTCTATCTGTGAGTAGTTGTTGAAGTGCATGTTGCCCATGAAACCGAAGCCCAGTATTCCAGTTCTCTTCATTTTTATACCTTTCAAAATGTTTTTTTTAGCTTGTATTTATATCGATTTGTGCTTTGGATTTATTATTTGAAAATCTTTTTCATGGCCTGTGCTGTTTTTTCCGGTCTGCCCTGCTGGTACGGTATCATTTCTGCAGTTAGATAACTGTCGTAACCGATTTGTTTCAGGGCGTCTTTAACTGCTTTGAAATCTACATCGCCTTCAAGCAGGTCGACAAAGCCCTCTGCTGTACCAGTGCTTAGCTTGAAATCTTTTATGTGAACCCTTTTTATTCTGGAACCGAGGATTTTTATCCATTGGTCGGGATATCCTGTCAGAAGCACGTTTCCGACATCAAAGTAGCTTCCGACTTTGTCAGAATTGAAGCTGTCTATGAAGTCTTTCATTTCCAGCGGGCTCAGCAGGAATTTGTTCCAGACGTTTTCTATGGCGATTGAGACTCCGGTTTTTTCTGCAACGGGCAGCAGTTCAGATATGAACTTTTTTGCTCTTTCGTAGCAAGTCTGGTAATCTATGACTTCAGCTTCTGGCATGAAGAATACATCGACTGCACCGGGTACAAGGAGGTAGGCATCGGTTTTTAACCAATTTGTTATCTGCAGTGCCTTTTTGGTGAAATCGAGTATGTGCCGGGTTTTGTCAGGGTCACTGCTTGTTGGTGATGATGTCCAGCTTTCTCCGCTTGCGAGGCTTGAAATTTCAATGTCTATGTCACGGGCACAGCTTAGTATTTCTTGGCACTGCTGCTGAGTTGTCTGGTGGGTTAGTACGCCCTGGCTTGCTATGCAAAGTTCTATCGAATCAAATCCGAGCTCTTTTGCCTGTTTCATTGCGTCTTTTATGGGCAGGTTTGCTTCCAGGCCTCCCTCGAACATCCAGTAACTGGCGCCAATTTTCATAATAATCCCCTTAAATCAGTGTTTTTGTTTCAATTATATTTTTATCAATTGAAATTATATTGAAAATGGTGTTGACATCAATGGAATTAAGGAACAAAATAATAGATAAAAGGAACCTTTAGGTTTTATTATTAGATAGATTAGAGAGTAATAATGGGTAAACAGTTTAATAATACTATCAAAAAGGAATTTGCAGATGAACGTCCCGGTCATGTTACCGATGCCAAGTATTTCTATTTTGAGAATATAGATAAAAGTGCGGATATCGCAATTTTGTGCGGCGGATATGAGCAGTGCGCGGGGGATTTTTATATCAGCAGAGAAAATTTTCCCTTTTTTGTGACAATATTTACAATAGGAGGTGAAGGCGTTTTTGAAATTTACGACAGGAAGTATCCTTTGAGCTGCGGTTCGCTTTTAGCCTTTGGTCCTAATCATCCGTATAAACTTATTGCTGACCGTGAGTCTCCGATGGAGCAGTATTTTTTGATTTTTTCCGGTGAAAGGGCTGAGGAACTGCTTGCTAAGAGTAGAATAGAAGAGAAAGGGTCTGTCAGGGTAAGAAACTATCAGGCGGTTATCAATAATTTTAAGCAGATATTGGGTGCGGGACTCGATCAACAGGAGTTCGCACATGAAATTTGCTGCTGTTATTTAAAGGCAGTTCTTCTCGAGCAATCGCAGAGGGAGTATGAGGGTGAATTTAAGAGCACATCTTATGAGAATTTTTTGCATTGCAAGAATTTTCTGGAAAATAATTTTACGAGGATACGCTCATCAGGTGAGCTTGCTGACAATTGCGGTCTGAATGTGAGATATATAGCCCGGCTTTTCAGGAGATATGCCCAGGTTCGTCCGTATGAACATCTTATGAATCTTAAAATGAACAAGGCGGCAAATCTTCTTTTGACGACGAATTTTAATATAAACCAGATTTCTGCTATGACGGGTATTGATGATCCTTACCATTTTTCACGTATTTTCAAGAAAAAATTCAAGGTTTCGCCTTCGGTTTACCGTAAGCATTTTATGAAAAAAACATGTGCGGCGCAGCTGGATTTAGCTGAAAAAATTGCTGCAATGAGGCGGGGTTAATTTGTAATATCTTTCAGCTTTTCTACGTCCAGGACCATGGCAATGTCTCCGTCGCCCATGATTGCCGCTCCTGAAAAAAGTTCAGAATTGACATTAAGTCCATCCACTTCCTTTAATACTACTTTTTGTATTCCCAGCAGTTCGTCAACGTGCAAAGCAATGCCCTGAGAGCCGTTTTCAACATCAATCATAATTGCGACATCAGTATGATCTTTTTCTGAACTGATATTGAAGATTTCGTCCAGATCTACAACCGGCAGAAGTTTTCCGTGCTGCATAACACATTTTCCTTTGCCAGCCACAGTTTTGATTTCGGTTTTTTTAGCATGGAAAGCCTGGTTGACTTTCTCTGAAGGCAAAGAATATACATTTTTTCCCAGTCTGAACAGGAATCCTTCAATTATCTGTGTGCTTACGGATTGCGGCATTGTGATTTTGCATGTGGTTCCCTGGCCTGTCTGAGTTTTTACATCAATTTTTCCGTTTGCCTGTTCAACGGTTCTTTTCACAGCGTCCATCCCTACACCTCTTCCGGAGACATCTGTGACCTCTGTTGCGGTTGAAAGCCCTGATGCGAATATAAGATCTGCCAGCTGTGAATCATCAAGTGTCTGGTCAGGCTTGATCAGACCGATTTTGATTGCTTTTTCGGTTAGCGCATTCATGTTCAAACCCGCACCGTCATCTGCGACTGTGAGCGTTATATTGTCGCTGGTTTCATTAATTGCAACCGTTATTGTGCCTTTGGGGTTTTTGCCAGCCTTTTCTCTTTCCTGGGGTTTTTCTATGCCGTGGTCGGCGGCATTGCGTACCATGTGAGTAAGCGGTCCGTCAAGTGTTTCCAGAATGCTCTTGTCAATTTCTATCTCTTCGCCGACAAGTTTTATGCCTATGTCTTTTTCTTTTTGTGATGCGATATCACGGACCATCCTTGGTACTTTTTGAAGCAGACCCTTAACGGGAACTTTTCTAATATCCATAATTGATTTTTCAAGGTTATCACTTAATCTTGTGAAAGTCTGATTGACTCTTCTGAACTGTTTAGCAAAGGCTTTTTCGGTATTGGTTTCATAGATACCTTTTTGAAGGTAATTGTACATTTCTCCAACTACTACAAGCTCGCCGACATATTTAAGAAAGTTGTCCAAAGCTTCTTCTGCGATTCTCATTGTTTTTTTTGTTTCTGAAGCAGAATCTTTTTTTGCGGTTTTTTCAGAAGAAGCTGTGTTGTTTTTAGCTGAGTTGTTTTGCTGATCATCATTATCCTGCTTGTTGTTTGTGTCCTGCTCTTGCCCTTTGTTTTCAATTTGCGGGCAAAGGCTCATTACGAGGGAGAAGACAGTTTTTAAGTTTGCCCCGAGCTGCTGATCCATTGATCCTATGCTCTTTTTTATGTTGTCAATTCGGTCGGTTATGTCTTTCCAGACCTGGGATTGATCAGTGCCTTGTTCCTTCGCTTTGATTATTTCAAAGAGCAGGTTGTCATATTTTTGTTTGTCCGGTACTTCGTCTTGGGCATCCTTAGCGCTTGCCAGCATTTCTCTCAGCTGGTCAACGGCTTTAAGCAGTACGTTTATAATTTCGGGCTTAAGTTTTAATTTTGATTCTCTTGCAAGAGCCAGGAGAGTTTCCGCTTCATGAGCGAGCTTTTTGACTTTCATCAGTCCGAAAAAGGCGCTGTTGCCCTTTATAGTGTGCATCGGCCGAAAGATGGCATTTATGGTTTCCTTGTCGTCAGGGTTGGATTCGAGAGTGACGAACATAGGGTCTATGCTCATCAGCTCATCAGTCGCTTCATCGACGAATTCACTTAGCAGTTCCGGATCTATATCAATTGTCAGTTCGTCAGCCATTTTTTGAACTTATACTTTCATTGCCTGTAATGCTTTGAATTTATCCTGCCAGTGTTTGAGGTCCTCGACAGCTTTTTTGACTTCGTCTTCGAGCTCTTTCATTTCGGTTAATGGTTTGAAAATACAAGTCTGAGCTCTTAGCCTCATACATGAAAGGGCGTTTTCAAGGTTTACATAGCCAGTTACCATTATAGTTCTTACCATTGGGAAGTTATCCCTGATATACCTTAGTAATTCAATTCCATCCTTACGCGGCATTTTGATATCTGAGATTACGACCTCGATTTTTGTTTCGTTTAATTTTTCTACCGCTTCCTGTCCGTCTGATGCAGTCTGTATGTCATATCCGAGATAACAGAAATGCCTTTTGAGCATATCTCTTATCGCCTGTTCATCATCGACTATGAGCAATCTGGGTTTCATCTGATCTTTCCTTTGCGTAAGCTGGTAAAGTAACGGTAAACTCAGCTCCTGAGTCATTTTTATTTGCAGCTGTTATACTTCCTCCGTGGCTTTCAATAATTCCCTTGATAGTATACAAGCCTAAACCTGTTCCTTTCCCAACTGGTTTTGTCGTGAAAAAAGGTTTCCATATATCATGTATTTTTTCCTTTTTAATACCTGTTCCGTTGTCGGATACCCTTACAATGACTTTTCCTTCTTCATAAGATGTTTTGATATTTATTTTTGCGTTTTTTGTGTTTTCTGTGGCGTGAGCAGCGTTGACTATGAGATTTACCAGCACCTGGTCCATTTGCTGACTGTCAGCTTTTACGAGGGGTAAATTTTCATCCAGTTCCAGTTCGATATTAACATGATATTTCAAGGCATTATGGCAAAGTTCAAGGGACTGTTTGATATTATCGTTAATCAGGCAGTTGTCGAGATGGGCCGGGTCCTGTCTGCAGAAGCCTTTCAGACCGTTTACAATTTTCTGAATCCTTTTTACTCCGTCATGTATTCCCTCTATTATATGCGGTGTTTCTTCAAAGATATAATCGAAAGAGTTAGAAGGTAAATCCAAATCTTGTTTATGTGATTTTAATGCGGGGCTAAGGTCTTTCCAGAATCTTTCAAGTGTCTGTGCGTTTCCAGAGATGAAAGTGGTCGGATTGTTAATTTCATGTGCTATGCCCGCTGAAAGCAGACCGACTGTTGCCATTTTTTCAGCATGGACAAGCTGAGCAGACCTTTCCTGTACGAGAGTTTCCATTTCCTGGTTGTAAAGCTGAAGCTGCTGATTTGTGCGTTTAAGTTCTGCTTCATATTCTGAGAGTCTCAAAGCGACATTAAGTCTGCATCGCAGCACTTCCTTGTCGCATGGTTTTACGATGTAATCGTCGGCACCTGCTGCCAGTCCTTCGACGAACTGGCTTGTTTTGTCATTTGCGGTTACAATGATTATATAAATGTAGCCGGCAAAATTATCTGTTTGCTGTCTGATCTTAGTGCAGATTTCCGGTCCGCTTAGTCCGGGCATTTTCCAGTCAAGCAGGGCGAGATTGATTTTACCTTTCTGCAAGATTTCCCAGGCCTGGTTCCCATTGTCAGCCATAATGACTTTGTGCCCCCAGCTTTTCAGCATTGACTCGAGGTATTTCCTCGAAACGGGTTCATCATCAGCGACTAAGACCGGTGTTGTCATATTTACACTCCGCTTTACTTCTGGTTTTACTTAACAAACGTTGGTTAAAACATCAGACCGATTATTTCGGACTTGCCCCCAAAACTTTTGTTTATCCGCAGACTTCTGAACCGAGTTTTTGCATAATATCGTAAAGCCAGTCTTTAAATGCAAATATGGTATCGATCGGCGGATTTTCAGGGTCCTCATTTATGAGCGATTCCATTAAATGACAAAGGTCCCTTATTTGTTCTATCTGGCATATAGCGAATTCACCTTTCATGCTGTGAAGAGTGCGCATAACCGAGCTTACGAATTCCTCCCTGTCGAGATTGCCTTTTTCGAACTCAAGCGATTTGCTTTCAATTTCGTCGAGCTTAGAACAGGTTACTTCGACCAGCTCCTCGAAAATTTCGGTATCCAGGTCAGGCGGTAAATTTACCTTTTCGGGCCCCAGGGAGAGGTAATTTTGCTTTATCTCATTTTCAATTTGTGTTTTTTCCATTCTTTCAAGTCCTCATAACGGTTTTTCTCTATTTTTTTTCGGCAAATTCAAGGGCTGAATGTGGTGAAAAATCAAAAAAACACATAAAAGTCATCTTTAGCTCAATAGGTACATAGCAGGATAGTGCAAAAAAACAGCTTCGCCAATATATCGGTCGTTGCTAACTGCCTCTATAATCCTCAATTAAATATATGAAAAGAGTTTTTTTTTATTTGAGCTTAGTTTTTACGCAGTAATTTTGTTGTATTTTCAGGTTTTGCCTGATTTTCAGGGCTTTTACGGAGCACTTGTCCTGTCGACAGGGTCATAGTCCGGGTCGGCTGTACAAATTGATATTTATAAGTGAATTGAATTTAGTAAGGAACAATGTTATGAATCTCGATCCTACGACAATGGAAGACTGGCAGATTGCATCTGCTGCGGAGGCAAATCTAAGGCCTCTTGAAGATATGGCAGAGGAACTGGGGCTTGCTTACGGTGAGCTGCTGCCCTATGGCAAGGAGCTTGCGAAGGTTGACTATACGAGGGCTTACAGCAGGCTTGCTGATAAACCATCCGGTAAGTATGTTGATGTTACCGCGATAACGCCCACACCGCTTGGTGAAGGTAAAACAACGACTACGATTGGTCTGGTTCAGGGGCTTGGTAAAAAGAATAAACGTGTACTCGGTGCGATACGTCAGCCCAGCGGCGGTCCAACCTTTAACATTAAGGGTTCAGCAGCGGGGGGCGGTCTTGCACAATGTATTCCGCTGGTTCCGTTTTCACTTGGTCTTACCGGGGATATTGACTGCATAACGAATGCTCATAACCTGGCGATGGTCGCATTGACTGCCAGGATGCAGCATGAAAGAAACTACGACGATGAGAAGCTCGGCAAGCGTAATCTTTCAAGGCTTGATATAGATCCGCAGTCTGTTCAGCTTAAGTGGGCGCTTGATTTCTGTGCACAGTCGCTAAGGAACATCACTATCGGCAAAGGCGGCAAGATGGATGGTTTCCAGATGGAATCCGGTGCTCAGATCAGTGTTTCCAGTGAGGTTATGGCTATTTTAGCCGTTGCCAAGGACCTTAAGGACCTTCGTGAACGCATGGGCAAGATTGTGGTAGCTTATGACAAAAAGGGCAATGAAGTAACTACCTCGGACCTGGAAGTTGACGGTGCGATGACAGCGTGGATGGTGAAGGCTTTAAATCCCAATCTTCTTCAGACCATTGAGGGTCAGCCGGTTTTCGTACATGCCGGTCCTTTTGCTAATATCGCTATTGGGCAAAGCTCTATTATTGCCGACAGGCTCGGTACCAAGCTTTGCGATTACCTTATCACTGAAAGCGGTTTTGGTGCAGATATCGGTTTTGAAAAGTTCTGGAACCTTAAATGCCGGATGGGCGGCTTAAAGCCCAACGCCGTGGTTATAGTAGCGACGATTCGTGCTCTTAAGATGCACGGCGGGGGTCCTGCGGTAAAGCCCGGCATTGACCTTAGTGAAGAGTATGTCAAAGAGAATCTCGAGCTGCTCGAAAAAGGATGTGAAAACCTGGTAGCTCATATTGAGACTGTTAAGAAAAGCGGTGTTCAGCCTGTTGTTTGTATTAACAGCTTTTATACTGATACCCCTGCGGAGATAGCAATGGTTCGAAAGGTTGCTGAAAAGCATGGTGCTATGGCGGCTTTGTCTGAACACTGGCTTAAGGGCGGAGAAGGTGCTATAGAGCTTGCAGAGGCAGTAACAGCAGCTTGTGAAAAGAAAAACAGCTTTAAGTTTCTTTATGAGCTTGATACTCCTTTGCGTAAAAGGATTGAGCTTATTGCGAAGGAAGTTTATGGTGCAAAGAGCGTATCTTACAGCGAAAAGGCACTTAAAAAGGCTAAGGCTTTTGAAAAGGACCCGGGTGCGAAGGAATTGGGTACCTGTATGGTTAAAACTCATCTTAGCCTTTCTCACGACCCGGACCTGAAGGGCAGACCGACCGGATGGGAGCTTCCTATTGAAGATATTCTGATATACAAGGGGGCAGGTTTCATAGTTCCCGTAGCTGGAACCATTAAGCTTATGCCCGGGACAGGTTCTAATCCTGCGTTTAGAAGAATAGATGTCGATGTGACAAGCGGCAAGGTAAAGGGACTGTTCTAAATAAAAGTTACTTAATAACCTGATAAGGAGAAGATATGACAGCGCAAATACTTGACGGCAAGAAAGTGGCAGCAGAAATGCGTGCAGAAATCAAAGCCGAAGTGGAAAAGTTGAAAAAGGAAAATATAGTTCCCGGTCTTGCGGTAGTTCTGGTTGGTGATGATCCCGCATCGAAATCCTATGTGACCGCAAAGGAAAAGGCATGTGCAGAGGCAGGGATATACTCCGACGATAATCGGCTCGCTGAAGATACAAGCCAGGAGGAGCTTATGGCGATGGTTGATAAACTGAACAACGACCCTAAAATTCACGGGATACTTGTTCAGCTTCCACTGCCTGAACATCTTGATGAATCAGCGGTACTGCTTGCAATTGACCCGGAAAAGGACGTTGACGGATTTCATCCGATGAATGTCGGAAAGATGGTAGTTGGTGAAAAAGCCTTTTTGCCATGTACACCGCACGGCGTTATACAAATGCTGCTTAGAAGCAATGTTGAACTTGAAGGGGCCGAGGTTGTCGTAGTAGGCAGGAGCAATATTGTTGGTAAGCCGGTTGCGAATATGCTTATCCAAAAGGCTAAAACCGGAAACGCAACCGTGACAGTATGTCATACTCGAACAAAGAATCTTTGTGAGCATGTAAAAAGGGCAGATATTGTTATTGCTGCTGCGGGGCGTCCGAGCACTGTAACCGCTGATATGATAAAGGAAGGGGCGGTTGTTATCGATGTGGGAGTTAATCGAGTTGAGGACTCTACCAGGAAAAAGGGTTACCGTCTTGTGGGTGATGTCGATTTTGAAGCTATCAAGGAAAAGGCAAGTCTTATAACTCCTGTTCCAGGCGGAGTAGGTCCAATGACGATAACTATGCTGCTTTATAATACGCTGGAATCGGCAAAGAGAAAAGCTGGCAAGGCATGAAAATGATTATCAGCAGTTATACTGAACTGAATTTTGATAGCCGGTCTAACTTTTTGTCAGGCCGGTTTTTTTATTAGTAATGATAGCCGGTATTGCAGAAGCAGTTATTTGTTATCTTTTTCAG
>CAZAYB010000045.1:0-15318 GCA_964489215.1 uncultured Pirellulales bacterium | reverse complement strand
TGTATAGCAGACGGCCAGCATCGTTTGAGGTTTCTTGCCGAAATTCTTGACAGCAATAATCAGCTGGTAACAACCGCAACAAACTCGGTTACTTTTAACCTAAGCGGTACCGGGACATTTGACGGCCCGACCACAACTTTTGCGGTATCAGGCCGTGCGTTTATAAACCTTGTTTCCCCGACATCTTCAGGTTCCGCAACCGTTACCGTTACTTCTCCGAGCCTGTCTTCGGCTTCTTTAACCCGCACCTGGATAGAGCCTCGCATCAGTTTCACAAATTTCCCATTGGGTGTCTATGACGATATAAGCGCCTGGTGGTACAACGATATCAGGCCCCAAATAGATAACATGAGAAATCATAATTTGGACAGTATTATGATCGGTAACGGCAAGGTCGGCAGAACCAATGATGAAAACACAATTCAAAGGGTGAATTCTAAAAATTATGATTTATACATGGGGCTGGCTTCTACATACAACGAGGAGGTAGGGCCCCTTAATTATAATTATTTTGCCGATTCTACGCCCACTTTGGACGATGCACGTTATGTCCGCGATCTGATTCTAAACGACTGGGGAGGGTATGGCTGCATAAAGGCGTGGTACACTGCCGATGAGCCGGGCAGACATCTTCTTGATCATGTAGAATATATAACCCAATCCTGGCAGGAGGCCGACTTTAGCCGGCCCGCCACTCCGGTTCTTATCGGTAAAGACAGGGTTGGTCCCCATTACAACCAGTCTGATCTTGATGTACTTTGTATAGACTTGTACCCGGCGGGATATAACAATTCGATTGGCGATTTTACAATGAGACACTGGGGATATTCAAGCGATAATATGGTTTCTTATTTCAGATATGTTACGCAGGATACCGAGCTTGGTATTCCGATATGGATCGTTCTTCAAACGCACAATTTTCAAACTCAGCTTAGGCAGCCCGAGCCCGAAGAGGTTCGCTGTATGCACTGGATTTCCATGGCAGAGGGTGTTAAGGGGTATTTCTGGTTTATCTACTCAACTATCAACAGTCAATGGACAGGTCTAAGATATCAAACGGATAATTTTAATGAAGTCTCATCTTTGGCGCAAAGACTAAACGCAAACTCTAATAGACTCAAAAATATCCTTACCGATTCTGATCGTGTGCCTGATGCCTGTACGGTGTCGGGGCCGACATCGCCGTCTTATATCACCCCGCACATTACCACACTTATGAAAACGGACGGGACAGAATTTTATGCGGTCGCGGTTAACCATGACTGCCAGAACTCCCGTACTCTGACAATTGACTCATTTTATTATGATTTCATAGAGGATGTTGAAACACAGACACAATATGCACTTCCTGCCGCAATCTCTTTTGCGCCCGGCGATGGAAAGGTATTCGAATTGATACAGCAGCAATTGTCCGCACCCTCGGAACCGAGCGGCCTTACAGTAAGCGAGCGCACAGAGAAAACCATAACAATTGAATGGCAGCAAAGTACCGGTAATCCGGCCGGCTATAGAGTATATAATGCCGCAGACGACCAGCTTTTAGATGATACGGCTGACACATTTTGCAAGATCGATGGATTGCTGCCCGGTTTAGAGCATTGCTTTTATGTAATCGCCTATAATAATGCAGGCGATTCTGACCCGTCCGCCGAAATTTGCGCCTGGACATATTCATTCGAGCTGCCCACACCGCCAGATGATGTACGTGTTTCTGAGCTTGGCGCCGAGCAGATACAGATACAATGGGACCCCGCACAGGATAATGTAGCCGTACAGGATTATGATGTATATATTGACGGCTCTTATGACGGCTCTACAACCACTACAACTTACTCATTCCTTTGTGAATCTAATACAAGATATGATATCAGTGTTTTAGCTCGTGATGTTGACGGCGGATTGTCAGAGCTTACACCCGAAATTTGTGCGGTAAGCTGTGACGCGTTGTCGCCGATAGAGCTTTTGGGTTACTGGAAGTTTGATGAAAACGGCGGTACGATAGCACAGGACAGCTCAAATTACGCTAATGACGCGACATTGAATAACGGTCCTGTCTGGACAAACGGCTATTACGGCTGGGCACTTGATTTCGATAGCTCAGATGATTATGTCGATGCGGGAATTATCGAACCTGTCGGTAATGAACTTACGCTTTCTGCGTGGGTTTATCCACACAGTTTTGCTCTTTTCTCGAACGATAACCGGATAATATCAAAAGCAACCGGCTCTGCGGAAGACGACCATTACTGGATGCTGAGCACTGTTAGTAACAACGGCGATGTTCGACTTCGTTTCCGCCTGAAAACAAACGGAAATACCCTTACGCTCAAGGGTCAGTCAGAGGCTGTAAACACAAATCAATGGTCTCATGTTGCCGCTGTTTATGACGGCTCTGCTATGAAAGTTTATGTAAACGGCGTTGAGGACTCGGCAACAATGTCTAAGAGCGGAAACATTGACA
The DNA here is from genome assembly GCA_964489215.1 of uncultured Pirellulales bacterium. GTDB lineage: Bacteria > Planctomycetota > Phycisphaerae > Sedimentisphaerales > Anaerohalosphaeraceae > CAZAYB01. Next base: position 12,857 of record CAZAYB010000045.1, on the reverse strand, counting down.
ACGGTACATCTATAAATGTTCTTATTGGCTCAAACCCCAACTCATATTCCCCATGGGACGGAATGATAGATGACGTACGCATATACGAGAAGGCTTTGACCGTAACCCAAATTCAGGAACTTATGCAGGGGACTGAACCTCTGCCTGCAGGGGCAGGCGATTGCAGCTGTGATATAATCAGCGATTTCGATTGCAGTTGTCAGGTTGATTTCAGTGACCTTGTCTATATCAGTTCAAGCTGGGCATGCGATACTTTCCCAGCCTTAGGCGATATCGTCGAAGATGATATAGTAAATATTGATGACCTTACTTATTTCGCGTCCCAATGGCTCTTACAGGAATAGTTAAAGCGACCCTCAAGACATTTCCTCTGACCAAAAGTGTCTTATTTGCAGGATTTCTTTTCTTAAAAATACCCTGATGTTTACTTGATATTAACCTGATAACTGATACAATAATCAAAGCAATTATCATGTTATTTTTTTCTTTCGTTTAGCCTTAAAGTAATCTCTGATCATTTTCAAAAATCAATCGATATAATTATACCCAAGGGGCAATATTATGAAAAAAAGCAGCAACTGCATTTATGTAAGCGGTCTTTCAAAAAGTTTGATTTTTGTCTTCATTTTTTCAATTCTTTTCCTGTCCGGTTGTAACCGTGAGGGAAAAACTTCAACCATTAAGGTACTCTGCGTGTCCGATGTTCCCGAGACGGTTGCGGCAAATTATTATCAAACGGCAGCAGCTTATATATTTGCCATGGATTTTTTTATTACGCCTGGCAATTTCCTTTCGGATTCTTTTGAGGTTACCGGTGTTGGGTGGTTTGAAGCGGCCGATCAGTTTGATATGCTTGACCAATATCGGGCAATTATCCTTTGGGACTGCCCCTCGCATATAACGGATGACCGTAATGCGGGCCCTCTATACAGTAACCTTGAGGTTATTTCTGAAAAGGGCGGCAAAAATATTGTTGAATTTGTCAAAAACGGCGGCGCTCTTATTGTCGCAGGGGGTGTAACATCTTACGGAAATAACGCACCCAGGCTCGGCGCAACTCAGCACATTGGCAAAAGGCAGTATTTCGGTTACAGTAAAAACCCAATTGCCGAAGTTTTGCCCGTTATTATTGAACCGAAGACTACAACTCTTGTCGCACTTGACGAAAAAGGCAAGGCAAAGCCCAGCTTCATAAAACTCAAAAGACCCGCTGCCGATGAAACTAAAGATGCGCTGTTAGAGGGGCTCGATTTCCAAAATTGGGGCACAAACGCATACCATAAGTTAAAGCCCAAAGAAAATGCCGACGTTCTTTTGAAGCTGGATAATAATGACCCGCTTATTGTGCTCGGATCGTATGGACAGGGCAGGGTTGCATGTGTTACGCTTAGCCCAAGGGGTAACAGTCTGGTTCGTGATAATGTTGCGCAGCTGAAAAATCCGCTCTGGCCCGGCGAGGCTGTTCTTTGGGAAAGGCTTATGAGATGGGCAACCGATATGCAGTCCGATAGAGGTGCCGAAAAATACGCTGCCGATCGATATAGCCGGTTAGTCAGCAATCCCGTTTCAACTCCCTTAAGTGAAATCGAGGGACAGTTTCCTTATGTCGCTCATGTTTTAAATCAGTGCCTGCCCGCCAATTTTCGCCAGCCCTGGATGAAGTTTTTTAATATTTCAGGTTTTAATCGACTTATAATCCAGTCTGCTCCTAATACCGAATCTTCTTATTATCAATCTTTGCAGCAGGACCTAAGCAGCAGCAATTTAACCGCTTTTATGCACGCCGATTTATCCGTAGAGCCTCGCACAAATAAAATTCCGCCTGAAAAATGGGCCCAGGTTACCCAGCCCAGCGGTGAATTTGCACTCCATTACGGCGATCCATACCCCTGTCCGTACAGCGATATTGTTTTGAAGTACGCCTCAAAAGAGGCCCGAGAAATAATGCTCGCCGTAGGTGAAAGACAAAATATTAACGGTTGCGTTTATGATGATGAATGGGCATGGGTAATGGGTTACAGAAATCCCTATCAGGGCGACCAGGGCCTGGGTTCTTACAGTCCTTGGGTAAATCAAATGTATAAACAAAAAACCGGCTCTGAGGCGCCAATGCCGGCCTATCGTGAGCCCGGTTTTGTGGCTCGGGAGGACGATCCGTGGCTAAAATGGTGTATCGAGGTCAGGCAGGACGCTTATTATAATTACAACGAGAATATGAAAAATGTTTTCAAATCGTATCGAGATGATTTTGTCCTCTGTAATTATCCCGGCGGTTTTGAGGGCAATCTGGATATTATGATCGAAGAGGTCTATCTTGACTGCTGGAAAGAAAGCGAACTCGAAGCTGTTGAGCGTATGGACATAAGGCCGAATTTCCGAGAGGATAAATATCGAGATAAAAACGATATGTGGCCGTTGATTGGTATTTTCCGCATGCCCGAAGACAAATCAATGTATCCTGAATCTATGCGTCTTACAGCCGGCCTTTGTCTCGGAACAGGGGCAAAGGGCCTGATAATCTGGAACTCGGCAAATCTGTGGGCATCCAATCTGCAGGTTTACGGCAGGGAGCCCCTTTATAAAGAAGCGGCCAGGCTTGGCGAGTTTTTGAAAAAACACGGCTCGATCTTTATAGAGCTCAAAAAAGTTCCCGCAGATATCTGGGTGCTTTCGGGATGGTTCTGGGTAAACTCTTTTGATAATTATTATCATGTCCCTCCCCAAGGCGAACTTGAGGATAAGGAAAAACCCTGGTGGATGTTCCAGGTCAGTGATGTTGCGGTCCCTGCTATTCTCCGAGCAGGTCTCTATGCGGAATTCGTTACGGAAAAACAGCTGATGAGCGATGATTTATTCAGTAAAAAAGCTGTAATTGTTCCAGGTGCTTTGTATTGCAGGCAGGGCGTTGTCGATAATCTTAACAAATACGCCAAACAAAAAGGCAGCCTGTTTAAGGATAAATCATGTGCCATAGATTTTAAAAACGCTAAAGTTCTCGATGTAGATTTTTCAAAATGGCACCAGGATATCTCAGCCGGCAAAAGACCCATTATAAAACCAACAGAGGAGACTTATCGTAAGCACCGCGCAATGAGAGAGGCCTATGTTACCCGTGCTATTCCTGAGATAAGAAGCGAAATAACAAACCTTGTCCGCCCGAATATTGTTATCGAAAATGACATGGCCTGTTATACCCTTATGAGTAACGGCGATACTACATACCTGTTTGTCTATAACTGCGATGTTGATAATAAAAATACGATTGATATTGGCGTTGGGGATGAATTTAAATATGCCTATGATATAAAGGCCTCGGGTAGAATTGATCTTACAAAGACCGGAGGAAATCTACAATTTAACTTTGAGCCGGGCGGATGGAAAATCCTTGCTATGACCAATCAAATTATTAAAACGGTGATTATTGAAAGTTGTCATGTAGCAGATAATATTGTTAGTTGTCGTTCATTGATAGAGGATAGTTCCGGGAATATATTCAGCGGGGCGGTGTCGGTCAGGATCGATTTAACAGATGATAGCGGTAAAGTTTACTCTGTTTACAGGGCATCTGCAAATGGGATAATAGACACGCGAATTGAAATTCCCAACTGGTTTGGGCAACCCAGGTCAATTGCAGTTACAGAACTCTTTTCCAATAACAAAACAATACAGACGGGTATCTAATACAGTTACAAAAAATTCACTTGCCGCTAAAATGAATTCTTAGAGTTTTTCTTACATTCTGTTATTATGAGCATATTCTCGAAGTTGTTAAAAAAGATGTAATTGTAAATAAAGCCCATTTTTGAGCGAAAATCGAAAGCTAAAACTGCGAAAGTTAAGGTTAATATGAGACAAACAATACCTTTCAATGATAACTGGCTTTTCAGTAAAGGCTTTACAAAAGACTATGCCCGTCTTGATTTCGATGATTCTGATTTTCAAGCGGTTACCGTCCCCCATACAAACACAGAGGCAGGGTGGCATAGTTTTGACGACAGGGATTATCAGTTCATCTCTACCTACCGGAAATATTTCACTCTTGCCAAAAAGCATCAAAGCCGGAGAATATTCATTGATTTTGAGGGTGTAATGGCTTTTTCCACGGTTTTTATAAATGGAAAAAAATTAGGCTCTTACAAAGGCGGCTATACTCCTTTTGAGTTTGAAATAACTGATTATCTCAATTTTGATAAGAGAAATCTCATTACTGTCAAAGTTGATTCGACGGAAAGAAAAGATACCCCTCCTTTTGGCAATCGGATCGACTATCTAACTTTCGGCGGAATTTACAGAGATGTTTCTCTAAGGTCCGTCAGCAAAGTTTACATTAAAAATGCTTTCGCACGGTGCAGAAATGTTCTAAGCAAAAATCGCCGGCTAAATATTCGGACTTATACAGACTGCCCCTCAGGGGATTTCTCAAATTATAAAATAAAGGTTTGTGTTCTCGATAAAAGAAAAAACATAGTCTCTAAAACAGTCGAACTTCTTGACAGGGTTCAGGAAATTGATATCGATGGCCTTGCCGATATCGAATTGTGGAGCACTGAAAATCCAAAACTCTACTCTGTCAGGGTTGAATTGATTGGCACTAAAAACAAAGTTATTGACTGTTATCAATTTCGTACAGGTTTTAGAAAGGCCGAGTTTACCGAGAAAGGTTTTTTCCTAAACGGCCGGAGTTTAAAACTCATCGGCTTAAACAGGCACCAGACCTATCCTTACATCGGTGCCGCTGCCCCGGCAAGGCTGCAGAGAAAAGATGCTTTAATTATCAAAAATGAGCTCAACTGCAATATAGTCAGAACATCACATTATCCCCAGTCTCGACATTTTATGGATTGCTGTGATGAGACGGGACTGCTTGTCTTTGAGGAAATACCAGGCTGGCAGCATATCGGCGATCAAAAATGGAAAAAAGTACTTTGTGAAAATACCGAAAAAATGGTCAAAAGGGACTGGAACAGGCCATCTGTCATTCTCTGGGGCACAAGAGTAAACGAGTCCCGCGATGATGACAGCCTTTATCAAAAAACAAACTCCATTGCAAAAAAACTCGATGATTCCCGTCAAACCGCAGGCGTCAGGAACAATTTCAAATCAAATCTCATCGAGGATGTTTTTACCATAAACGATTTCGAAAAACAGCTAAGCAGCCCCAATCATCCGCTATATATGGTCAGTGAATACGGCGGCCACATGTTCCCTACCAAGCCTTATGACGGCTCCGAAAGAAGGACCGACCACACACTCTGGCACGCAGGCATAATTGACCAGACCTGCGCCGATAAAAAAATTGCCGGCTGCATTGGCTGGTGCGCCTTTGATTATAATACGCATCTCGATTTTGGCTGTGGGGACAGGGTCTGCTATCACGGCGTTTATGACATTTTCAGGCTCCCAAAATCCGCAGCGGCCATTTATATGTCCCAGTGCCCGCCTGAAAAGAAAATAGTTCTTGAGCCGGTGTTTAGCTTTTCAATAAATGATTTTCAGGATATAGGCATAACAAAAGGCGTCATTTGCAGCAATTGTGATATGCTGAAAGTTTACGCCGGCAATAACTTGGTTGCACAGATATACCCTGACCGTCAAAACTTTCCGAATATGCCGTATCCGCCGTTTTGTACGGACAAGATAACCGGCCTTTGGGGCGAAAAATGGAAACATATTAAAATCGACGGATATATTGATAATAAAAAGGTTATTACCAGAAAAATGTCCAATTCAGGCCTCGATGAAAAATTCAATACGGGGCTTGATGATAAAAGAATACATGCCGACGGCGCGGATATGACAAGGTGCTATTTTTATGTAACCGATAAATATCTAAACAGAAGATATTACTCCACCGGCGCAGTTGGGCTTGTTATAAAGGGCCCGGGAAGAATTGTCGGCGAGAATCCTTTCGCTCTTGTCGGCGGCGCGGGAGCTGTCTGGATAAAATCGACCGGCAAAAAAGGAACAATTACTGTATTCGTAAACCATCCGTCCTTTGAGACAAAGGTTTTAAAAGTTATTGCCCAATAGAACAGCAGGGGGGGCTGGCTTTATCTAATCGCCGTTTCGCAATTCGAAAAGATATGTATGATAGAGTTTCGCGTTGAAATTTATTTCATCAATCGGTGAATCTGAAAAAAAGTTATCGCTGAAACATTCTCTGACTTTATATTTGCCGGGCAATTTTATTTGTTTTACCTGTCCGTCAAGAACAAACAACCCAACATAGCTTTTGTTGGCGTAAATTACATCATAATCTTCACAGTAAATATGCACTCCGGCGTATTTCATTAAGTTTCTTGACAGTACATAGGGCATACTCGGAACGGCGCAATATATGCTCGTCCATTTGTCAAATTTCTTAATCGCTAAACCAACGGGCCCTCTGCCCGAATAATAGCCCAGCGTTTCTGTATCGCCGTCTTCCACAAAGAAATTGAGCGGTTTTTCTGTTTCAACGCCGAAGCATATATCTTCACAATTCTTTGTCAGCGGGTGCCTGTCATCAGTAGTAATTTTTAACTGAAACGGACTTTTGGTGCTTTTGACATTTATTCCGGTAAGCTCGTAAATATTCTTATCACAGATGATATTTGACTTGTTTTCCGGATTTATAAAACCGGTCGCCTGATAGAAAACGATTGTTCTTGAATCAGATTTCAGGGATTCAATAATTTGCCTTTGTTTGTTATTAAGACAAAAACAGGTAGGCATGAAGATTATTTTATATTTTTTCAAATCTGTTTTGTGTATATCGCCAAGACCAAACAGATCGACCGCCACACCGGCCCTGCTGAAAGTGTTATGGAAGTTTTCCCAGAACATCGCTCTTTGAAACTGGCGGTCAAGTGTTATATACCAAGGGGCCTGCTCATCCATGATAACCCCAACCTCCGAAATTTGCTGCCTGTCGGTGTTCAAAGCCTCTTTTGCGATCCTCACGCAGTTTTCAATAACGTCGATACGTTCTTTTGTTTCGTACCAGTGCCCATGCAGATCGTACCACCACATCAGCTGTCCCTTGCAGAGACTAAACACAAAATTCCTTTTGAGGTTTTCTGCGTCTTCTTCATTATCTTTGGCCTTTGACCATCCTGCCGGCGTTATATCCGGCGGGGCCGAATCATCCTCGCCAAAGTATGCCTTACCTGCTATTCTTGCCGAATCCGCAGCCGTACTTTGCGACCAGCAAAAACCGCCGTTATGTTTTTCCCGAAAGTTCCGGGTAAAATATTCCAGCGGACTGCAAGTAAAGTCCGGCCCGTCCTTTTCAAGCAGCCTTTGCAAATCCAGATGACCCGAATCGGCCAGCCAGTAAAAATTTGCCAATCCAAGAGAATAACCGTAAAATGTTCCAACAATGATTTTCTGGGGCTCATGGGTCCTGCGCAGCGTTTTGGTAACATCAATAATGGTTTCCGCGCATAGCGTATTTATAAAACGATAGTATTCCACAACCGGAAAAACCGACTCCAAAGCATCAGGATGGTAGATATAGCCGTAATCACCGTAACCCCTTTCTATTCTGCCAGGGACGGTAAAGTCCTTTTGGCTGTTGGTCTTTTTCTGCAGATAATCACAAAACGCCTTTTGCATTGCCGGGCAAATATCAGTTACCCGCAAATCGTGATAGGTCCTGAAAAACCATTCGTTAGAATTATAAGCCGTAGGAAGATAGCCTATTACCTTTTCAGCGTAATCCTGTTTTTTAACATGCCCCGCCAAAGCCTCAAGGGCCTTTAACCCCTGAGTTTGCCAGAAATCTGATCCGAGAGATGGGGCCCTGACCGTTGAGTACATAGCAGGCGGCAACTCCGGATTTTTGCCCGTTCCGCATTGAAACACGGCATCCGGATTTTCCCGCATCCACCAATCAGGCGTAAGCGACTCAGACTGTATCCTTATTATTACATAAGCCAGGGGGTCTGTTTTTATTACCTCACGTACCCGCAAGTCAACCCTTGAAAAATCATATTTCCCATCATCCGGCCAATCAAAAAATGTCGGCACAAAATGCACGTGCAATCCGCACTGAGATATATCTTTTAAACTTTTTCGCACCGTTTGAATAAATAATCCATCGTCCGCAGCTTCAGTCGGTTTATATGTGGTAAACGGCACAGGTTTGCCGTCAATAAAAAGTGTCATAGCATTGTTGTGGTTTTTCAGTTCGGCGTTTACTGCCATTAGCGGCCTCAATCTTCAAAAAAGTTGCTAAATATCATCAATTTTATTAATTGTAATAAATGTAAACCCATAAAGTTGTAAACTAAGATTTGTTACAATTTTCACTAAAACGTTTTTGTTAAGTACAATGTATTAAAAGCACTAAATAAAGTCAATATTTATTCTTGCAAAATTCATCAGGATTTTGTATCATACTGTTAATCGAGTTGTTTTTAAGGACGTTTTTTTACTTTTGCGGGATTTAATTATGGTAACCAGGCGTATCGGTATCAGAGAAGTCGCGGATCTTGCCAATGTCTCTGTGGGTACTGTTTCCATAGTAATGAACAATAAGTCCGGTGTTGCCGGCGTCACTCGTCGAAAGGTTTTCAATGCCGCAAAACAGCTCGGATACAAACCCAACTTCATCGCGAGCGGCCTTAGAAAAGGTAAAACCGACACTATCGCTTTTATACACCCAACATCAGATAATCTGTTTCTCGATATTTTAAAGGGCATAAATCAGGAGGTTGAGAACTTGCGTTTTCCGGTTCTGGTAAGCTGCTCCCATGACAACCCCGCTAATGAGGCATCTATTATTGAACTTTTTAGCCAGATAAAGCCCTCAGCGATTATTTTTACGCCTGTGCCCGGCAACGATAATATAGAGGTTATCAGCCGCATAAAGCAGGAATATGATCCTGAAATAATTTTTCTTGAAAGATATCTTGAGCAGGTGCGGGGCGATTATCTAGGCAGTGATAATTGTCGCGCATCATATAATTTTGCTAAAAAAATGCTCCAAAAAGGTCACACAAAAATCGGATGCGTATTCAATGATACAAGTTATTCAACCGATAATGAAAGATTGGAAGGTATAAAAAGGGCCCTCTTGGAATCCGGCATAAAACCAGAAAAAGAGTGGTTTTTACACCTCAAGCCTCAGAAGCTAAAAACCCTTGAGGCTAAATTATATGATTATTTCGCGAACCCTCAAATGCCCTCTGCGATTTTCTGGTCAATAGGCAAGGGCCATACCCTGATTGATAAAATAACCGGCCAACTCGGACTGGAAAACGGAAAGGACCTGGAAATTGTCCTTTTCGATTGTGACCACACTGATTTGCCGCAAAATGCTGAATATATAAATATCTGCCAGGATGGGATTTCGATAGGCAAGCATGCTGTCAGGATGATAAATAACAGAAATGGCGACAAAAAAAATTTTCAAAAACAGGAATTTGTAAAAAAAGTTTTGCCCTGTAAATATTCCATAATAAGCGGAATAGAGCAAAATTATATTAAATAGCAAATAAAAGCGGCCCCCAAAACTTCGTATTATGCCGAAATGATTTTTTCAGGGCCTTTTTGTTAGTGTACTTATTTAAAATATCGGAAAGGTGATTATGTTTAAAAGACTTGTTTACTTTTTAGTTTTTATATTTTTCCTGAGCAGGGGCTTTTGTCAGGTTTTGATTGTCGAGACCGTACCGCCATTTTCTGATACAGATTTCGTCCAGAACAACGGCGACTGCTACCTACTTGCTGAAATTGAAAATATCGATTCTGCTGCCAGCTCATTTAACGGTGTTTCATGGAATGGCGCACAGTATCAGGATTTCTACTATATCGGTCCAAACGGCTGGGTAGAATGTCAGATAAATGTTCCCGTTTCAGGAAATTATAATATTTATACTCGCCTCTGTCAGCACGGTAACAGCTCACCACGCGCAAAGGTCTATGTTGACGGAAATTATAAAAACGAAATATCCGGCAAAGGCTGGGCCAAAACCAGCACATATCTTAGTTACGGAACGCGCACAATTAAATTCACTGAAAGCGGCACTGGCGATACAACCTGGCCGTTAAGATTGGTCGGTTTTGACGCTGTTGCCGTTACCAATCATTTAAGCTGGCAGCCTCCGGAGTTTCTTTCAACTCATCCCTATACAGGCAACGATTATTGGTGGAGGCGTCCGAGTGAACAGATAAGTCAGGTTGATGTTTCCGTAAACGGAAAGGTCGCCAACTTCATCGGTAAGTGGGAATATAAAAATATTCTTGTAGTAGATGACGCCGGTTCCGTTCAGGCCTCTTGTGAGGATTTTTCCCAGCAGGGCGATTCGCTTGCCGGCCAGGACCTTTCCTCCGTGGTTGTAAGCTCCAATACTAACCATCGGACAACCTCCGGCCTTGTGGGCGGCGCAGACAAAAACAGAATCTCACCAAATTATGACATGATAGATGACAATGTAACTTTCAATGTGCCCGCGGGACAGGCAGGATATCTCGAGATTAAAAAATATAACTCAACGCTCCTCGTTGAGCTGCCTGGCGGAAATTATACATGGGACGGCACCGAAAGCATCCAGCCCTATGCCGATTATGCTGCCGCAATGAGTTATCTTTTGCGTTTTGTCCCGACTTCCGGCTCATCAACTCCTCTTTACAGCTGTGTAAATACTGACCCGGAAGTTACCTCAAAGGTCTGGCCCCGTGTTACGGAGTTTTCTCCCAACAATGATGATGTTTACGACCAGGCAACGGTTTACCTGCGAACAAGTGACGGCTTTGATTACCAGTCCGGCGATTCTGTAGTTGTAAAAAACAACGCCGGCTCAACCGTAAAAACACTGAGCAAAACAAATCCGATTATTTGGGACGGTAAAGATTCCCAGAGCGACCTGTGTCCCGCAGGGCAATATTCCATTGAGATACTCGACAGTGCTTTAAATTTACGCGCAGGCTCAAGATTTACCCTGATTGATAATCCGCCCATAGACCAGAGCCCTCACGATGTGGGCGATTTCTTTATGCTCGGAATGTGGACCGCTCTTTCAGAGGGCTACTCAACTTCTTCTATGGACGATTATTTAAATACCCACTGCAATACTTTTAGAGTTTCCGGTCCTGGCACGGTTCCAAGCGGCTCTACCAGGGTTGCCTCGAGTTTCTGGTCCGCTGCTGAGAGCAGAAATCTCAAAGTGTTCGTAAACCTTGCCTCTGTAGTCTATGAAATAGCTGATATGCCAATAGCGCCCTGCGAGGCACAGCTTGAGATGATTCTCGATGACTTTGTCGATCCCATAAAAAACAAAAGTTCTCTTATTGGATACGAGCTGCTGGACGAGCCCGCCTATGATCAGGAAAGGGCATATCGCCTCCGGGCAATTCAGCAGGTCCTTCACAAACTCGACCCGGCCCATCCATCCGCACCTGTTCTTATAGGTTACGATTCTCGGATAAGCGGCCATACCGCGGATATGAAACCCGGTATTTTGCTGATTGATGTTTATCCGTGTCGCGATACTGACGGCACAATTGACATACACGATCAACCCGGAAATTTCAATAATATATGGGGTTATGCCGGGCTTAGTATGCTCGAATATATGGACTGGGCTATGAATTTCGTTGAGCCCAGAGGTGTTTCAACGTGGGTTATTCACCAGGGGCACAAATTTTCGGATAATCTTGACGAGCCGACACCCGAGGAGATAAGGCTCCAGGTTTGGCTTAGCCTGTCTCGCGCGGCCAAAGGATTTTTCTTTTTCATATATGAAACGCAGCAGTCATGGATTGGCATAAAGGATAATCCATCAATAAAATCCGCTCTTTCTGATATTTACTCCCGACTACAAAGTCCGTCAGTATATTCGGTTTTACCCCATCTTGAAAAAGATACGTTCAATGTAAGCATCACAGGCGGCGGTAATCCTTATGAGTACTCATCCGGCGAAGCGGCCGCGCTAAAAGCCGGCACAAAGAAATATATAATCGCTGCGAACCGCAACTGCACCTCATCGGATATTATCACAATCAACAGCTCTACATATCCGAACGCAACCCTGAAGGACCTTGAAACGTCTACGATATATGCCATGTCCGACCCGATCAGTTTTGGCCCCGGTGACGGCAAAATTTTTGAACTGATTATACAGCCGCTAACTCCGCCTGCTCCTGTGGACGATCTGAATATTTCTTATATTTCAGAAACCAAAATTGATCTCGACTGGTCCGAGCCTGCAGGTACGGTCCCGGTTTCAGGGTACCGTATTTATGATTCCGGCGACAATTTCATCGACACCGTTACTGATACAAAGTATTCGTTCAATTCTCTCGAGCCGGGCGTAAACTACTGCTATTATGTAAAGCCTTACAATGACGCAGGTCAAGCCGACCCGTCCAATACCGTTTGCGATCAGACCTATTTAGCACAGCCTCCCACCGTTCCCGATGACGTTAGAGTGCTCTCGGTTACGTCCGCCTCTGTGCAGCTAAACTGGCAGGCAAGCACTGACAATGTCGCCGTCAAAGAATATGAAGTCTTTCTAAACGATGTCTATTACGGAAAAACTTCACTGACCAGTTACACTTTAAACTGCGACCCTTCGACCAGATACACCTTTACCGTCAGCTCTGTAGATGTTGATGGGGGTATCTCGGCCCGTTCCTCTCCCATTTGTGCATATACTTGCCAGGTTTCCCTTCCTGCCGAATTAATCGGACACTGGCGTTTCGACAATAACTCCGGCGCAAAGGCTTATGATTCTTCTATTTATGCCAATGACGGCATAATTTCCGGCGCCCAGTGGATAAATGGCTATTACAATTCTGCTCTGGACTTTGACGGTAATGATGACAATGTTAATCTCGGACCGATAGATATAACCACAAACAAAATAACAATT
>CAZAYB010000044.1:0-15630 GCA_964489215.1 uncultured Pirellulales bacterium | reverse complement strand
GCTGCTTGGTCTTGGCGGAGTTCTTCTTAGACGCAGGAAATAAGTTTGCCTTTTTTAAGAATTACCGGGCCGCTGCGGTTGTTTAACAGCGGCCCTTTTTTTAAGAATTCAGGGATTGAAAGGTTATTAAATGATCATAAGACGAAACATTATTTTAGCAGTTTTGGCATTTTTTTTCTCTCATACGCTTTTCGCTGAGGTTATTTATCAGGATGATTTTGAAAGCAGTCTGCTTGCTAATTATGAGTATAACAACAACTCTAATGTGGTGATAACATCTTCGGAGGCAAGTCAGGGACAAAAATGTTTATCAATTTCGCCGGTGTCCTATGTTCGCACAAGAACGGCAGGGGACAGTCCCGGAATAGATGTGCTTGGCGGTCTGCATGATGAAATGTGGGTTGAGTTCGATGTTAAAATAACCGGTCAAACCGGCTGGTATGATTATTTTCCTGTTCCGTTTGGCCAATACAGTGAAAATGCGATTTCTGTCAGAGCAGTTACTTCCGGCGCTTCGGCCGGTAAATTCAGGCTTGCTGTTGTGGATAATGTTCGAGTAAGCGGATCGAGTTATGAATATTACGGTCAATATGATTTGAACAGTTGGCATCATTTTCTTATTGGAATAAAAATGTCGGATACTTCAACGGGCGATGGAAGTTATTCAATATATTATGACACAGACGGTAATAATAACTGGCAGAGTGTAGCGGATGAGATTGCTTATGTCAGTAACGGTCTTTTTACTAATTCGCCCGGTTTCGGCAGGGTGCAGGCCGGTATGAATCAATCCGGTTCACAGCAGTATATTGATGATTTGAAAGTATATGACAGTATTCCTTTTGATATAATCGAACCAAAGGATTTCAGCGATTCTAACTTTAATGTTCAGGTTACCGCAAGCGGTGGAATGAACGTTACAGTTGGTCCTAAAAGCTGGTCGATTAAGTCGTTTTTCACAGAGCCGGGCCAAACGGCTTTTCTGAAATTTGGGGAAAGTTCCGGATGGACTCCGCAGGTTGAAATCTTGTCGCCTACCAGTTACAAAGTAACCGCTGCGAATAATTACTATACTCTTGAAAGGGTAATAGAGGTTTATCCCAATCATATTAAAGTTTTTGATAATTTCACTAATGATACCGCCAGTCTGATTGGTATTAAAATATCGAATGAGGCTCAAACGAGTTTTGACTGCGATGGCTTTAAGGTAATTGGGCTTGAAGCAGGTTCCACTTGGGAATGGTGGGATGGATCAAGGCCGCACGTTCATGCCCGCAGCGGTGATCACGGCCTGGGTATGATCGTTCGTGATAATGTTTACAGGGAGCAGGCAAAGTTGTGTGCGTATCCGCCGAGGATTATGGCTCTTAAAGATGATCATTTCGGCTTGGATGCTAATGACAGTTATACGATGAAATGGGAGATCTATCCTGTCCAAAGCAGTAATTATTATGATTTTATTAATACGGTTCGGTTGGTGTGGCAGACCAATGACCATACGATACCCGGCAGGTGCGGATTTGTATCGCCATTATGGAAACCTCAATGGAACAATAATCAATTTTATAAGGAAGCGCGGTATCTTACAACCGAAGAAATGCAAACCTGGCTGGAAGGTACCAATGTTCATGCTGTTGCGATAGTTGTAATTGTGGACAGCAGTAATATTTATGACTATACAATAGAGGCTTTTGGTGAGGATTATTTGAATAACGCCGACGGCTGGATCGCAAGGCACACATCGTTTGTCAGTCAAATGAAAGCAGCCAAACCGGATTTGAAGGTGGTACCTTATTTTCATTTTGGCCTTAATCCAATCAATTCCGCTTATGATCAGAGCAAGGCTACTTTAAGTGATGGAACTCATAGAACATTTACAAATACTAAAGGTCATACTCGCGGATACTATTACCCAACAGTAGATAATGCTTTCGGTCAGTTAATGCGTCAGGTATTCAGAGCTACTGTTAACGATTTTGGGCAAAACGGTTTTTATTTTGATGAGACTAATTTTATGACCATGCCGGTACCCAACTGGATGGGATATGTGTCGGACTGGGACGGCCATACGGTTGAGATGGACAGCAATAATAATGTGATCAGAACAATGACATGTTCCGGTTTAATTACAAGACCGATTTTTCATGAATTTACTGATGAACTTATTGCTGATAATAAGCTCATCTGGGCCAATACTCACCCGATGACGGAAGAGGACAGCCAGCTTCCAATAAATTATTTTGTTGAAAATGTTACATATCCAAATCACAGCTATGCTCATCTGACTACTCCCATAGGTTATGGCGGTAAATACGAGACCGGCAGGCCGGTTTCCAACCAAAGTATTCAGGAAGACGCCTATAATTTTCTGCAATACGGCATACTGTATGGTATAGAATCAAGCGGATTATTCGGCCAGACGCAGCGTTGCGTTATAAATGATTATTTCCCCATGACACCGCAGCAGTTGTATGAGGGTTATGTGATTGGTTCAGAGAAGATTATAACTTCAAAAAGCGGCGTTTATGGATTTGATAATAATAACCCTCTTTTCGCTGTAGTTTACGGAACTGACGGTCTTCTTAAAGACTATAATGGAAGTTTCATTACTATAGATAATAAGTCCTATTGGCAGGTAGAATTGGCTGCCGGTGAGATTGCGGTTATTTCACAGGATCCTTACTGCGGTATGCCGGGCACAACTTATCTTCCTGCTGATGTAAGCGGCCCGCAGGGAGAGCCTGACTGCTATGTTGATTTATATGATCTAACCGTATTCGGCGTGGAATGGTTATATTGTAATGACCCGCAAAATTCAAACTGTGTCACGATATACGAATAGGAGTTTTTATGTCTGGTGTTAAAACAATATTTTTTGGTGCTTTGATTTTAATTCTGACATGTTCTGTTTTCGCTTGGTATGCAGGTGAGACTGAGTTTATTGATGGTAAATTTATTTTCGGGTGGTATGAAAACGAATGGCAGGGTTATGACCCTGACCCTGATTTTTCGAAAAGATATCAAATTCTTGAAGAATGCGGCAATCATACGACAGATTTTATCCTGCCTTATTTTCCATGGTCGCCTAACAATTCAGACAGTCCATCGGAAATGGTTGCGTTTTTGGACAAGGCACATCAAAACGGACTTAAGGTCATCGTTGATATGCATGAGTCCAGCGGCTCCTTTTTTACTGATGCCGAACTGACTTATTATATTAATCTTGTCAAGAATCATCCTGCGACAATGGGTTATTATATTGGTGACGATTTAGGACTTTGGTCAGATAAAGACGTCAATAGATTAATATATATTTACAATTTTATTAAAAATCTTGACACTAATCCTGATCATTTGGTTTATGGAGAATTTACGCGAGGCGACTACTTCAGCCAGCCGGGAGTACAGGAATATTTAGCAGCAATGGATGTGGCAATCAGAGCAGGGTACATTTATTTCGATCCTCAGGATGAGCTCTGGCGGCTGCCTACTTATCAGGAGGATGTTGCTATTGCCAGATCATTAGGTAAAAAATACATGATGGTTGATCAAACATTTGAATGTTGTAATTCATGGCGGTTACCAACTCATGAAGAGTATAGATATTTGACATATTTTG
The DNA here is from genome assembly GCA_964489215.1 of uncultured Pirellulales bacterium. Taxonomy (GTDB): domain Bacteria; phylum Planctomycetota; class Phycisphaerae; order Sedimentisphaerales; family Anaerohalosphaeraceae; genus CAZAYB01. The sequence goes on along the minus strand of CAZAYB010000044.1, from coordinate 12,011 downwards.
CCATTTCGATAGGAGTAGATGGGCTGATTAATTTTGTTTATCCAGGTGCCGTAACTCTTGACCCCAAGCCAGCAGAGGGGTTTCGTGATGAGCGTTTCTGGCCGACTATAGAAGAAATAGGTAATATACGACCGATATTAGAAAAAGGAACTTCAACACTTGGCTCATCCTGCAGTGCGAGCAATGAGATCTCATGGATATTTTCAGGTGAAGCGAATGAAGCCATTTTAATTGCTGTAAATAATACCGACAGTTCAGTGAATAATGTGACTTTTACCTTGTCCGGATTAAACACGCATGTTCAGGGCAGGAAAGTCGTTGATGGTTTTCCCGTCGGGTCTGCAATTAACCTAAATACGGCAGGGCAGTTTACTGACAATTTTGCTTCTGGCCGTTCAGTTAATATTTACTGGTTCAAAACCCCTTCCACGGATTCTGCTATTTTTTACGATGGTCTAAAAGAAGTTTTAAGAGAAGATTTTGAAACTGTAGATTTATCAGAATTTGAATACTCAGGGTCCGTGAATTATGATTTTGATTCAGCCGAGGGCATAAGTTCTCTAAAGATAGGGCCTGCTTCTTATGTCAGGACGAGGACAACAGGTGATGATCCGCAGGTCCGCGTTCTTGAGCCTTCAACTGAGGTTTGGGTGGATTTCTGGACAAAAGTAGAAGGTGAAACATATTGGTATAATACTTTTCCGATAGCTATGGGCCCTTACAGTGAAAACGCGATAACAATCGGTCCTATCTTTCACGAGGCTTCTGAGGGGCACTGGAGGATGCTGGTCAAGGACAATTTGTCATCAGGTTCTGGTTATCGTTATAATTATCTCAATGAGTATGAATTGGGTAAATGGTACCATTTTAAGTTTGGTTTGAAAATTCAGGATTTTGAAGGTAACGGTTTGTACTCAATATTTGAAGACAAAGCAGGAAATCAAAACTGGACAGCCGTTATTGAAAGTCAGCCTTTTGTTCCTAATCAGAATTTTCCTTTATTTGGACGCGTTCAGTGGTCCATAAATGGTTTAACCGCAGATTATAATATTTGGATAGATGACCTGAGGATTTATCAACCTGCTTTACAGGCACCTCAAACTTGCGGAGATGATGGAACCTTTTATTATTTTATGGACTTCAATCAAAATTGTTTTGTTGATATATATGATTTGGAAATATTTGCTCAACAGTGGCTAAATTGTACTGATCCGCAAAATCCCAATTGCAATTGATAGTATTGTTCATTCTGAAAAATACGAGTTAATACACATATCATGAATAAACAGAGTTGCCCTAATTTTCTAATGATAATGTCTGACCAACACAATCCACATATATTGGGTTGTTCAGGCAATGAAATAGTTCTAATTAATCCAAAAAAAAATTCACAAATTAAGGGGATATCTTGAATCTCAATTGGATAGACTGGTCGGTTGTAGGGGGCATGATTTTATTAATTATATTCATTGCTCTTTATGCAAAAAGATATAATCGGAGTGTGGCGGATTTTCTTGCGGCCAATCGTTGTGCGGGTCCGTATCTGCTCGCTATATCTGAGACGATTGCCGGGGCCGGTGCGATAGTTTATCTGGCTCACTTTGAAATGTATTACAACTCTGGTTTCTCACCTTTCTGGTGGGCCTTGATGGGGCTTCCTGTGGGTCAGTTTATCGCTCTTTCGGGTTGGATTATATATAGATACAGGCAGAGCAGGGTTATGACGATGGCCCAGTTTTTCGAAATCCGTTACAGCAGACGGTTCAGGATATTTATGGGTGTTCTTGCTTTTCTTTCTGGGATAGTAAATTTTGGGATTTTTCCTGCACTTGCCGGCAGGTTCTTTCTTTATTTTTGCGGTTTCCCTCATAGTTTCACATTTTTAGGGATTACGTTTTCTACTTTTGCGGTCATAATGGCTGTTATACTTGGTATGGCTCTTTTCTTTACATTCATCGGCGGCCAAATAGCCGTGATGATAACAGATTTTACGCAGGGACTTTTTACGAATATAGCTATGGTAATTATTCTGATTATTCTTTTTATGCAATTTGATTTTGCTCGGATTGATGAGGTTTTTTCTCTTCCGGAAAATGCTCATCTGGCAAATCCTATGATAGGCCAGCAGAGTAAGGATTTCAATATATGGTTTTTTATAATTAGTGTAATAGGTAGTTTTTACTCTTATATGGCTTGGCAGGGCAATCAGGGATATAATTGTGCAGCCAGAAGTCCTCACGCAGCTCGCTTCGGTAAAATTCTGGGCGGCTGGAGGTATAAAGCTATGTGGGTTATAACTTTAATTATTCCCATTTATGCACTTATTGTTATGAAAAGTCCGGAATACAGCCAGATTGCCGATGAGGTAAATAAAGAACTTGCGGGTGTTCAATTCGGGAAATTGAGAGATCAATTAATAAGCCCTGTCGTTTTGACGAAATTGATGCCAGCAGGTGTTGTCGGAGCGTTTTGCAGTTTGATATTAGCAGCTTTCATTTCTAATTTTGACACGTATCTTCATACTTGGGGAAGTATGTTTATTCAGGATGTAGTTTTGCCGTTAAGAGGCAAACCTTTTGAACAGAAACAGCATATATTTCTTCTTAAACTTTCGATAGTCGGCGTCGCATTGTTTATTTTCATTTTCAGTCTGCTGATTAAACCAACTCAACATATTTATATGTACCTGTATGTTACCGGTGCGATTTTTACCGGGGGTGCAGGGTCTGCGATTATAGGCGGTTTTTATTGGAAAAAAGGAACTACTCCTGCTGCCTGGACGGCAATGTTTCTTGGTTCTTCGATAGCTGTGTTTGGTGTGGTTATCCACCAAATCAAGCCGGGATTCCCGATTAATGGGACCTGGTTTTGGTTTATCGCAATAGTGACATCGACCTTTTCTTATGTTCTTGTATCTTTATTGACATATAAGAAAGACTTTAATCTCGATAAAACTCTTCACAGAGGCAAATATGCAATCAAAGATGAGCAGCAGGAAAACCATGGGAAAAAAACATCCGGTATTCTTAAAAAACTTGGGTTGAGTGAAGAATTTACTACAATAGAAAAGGTTATATATTTAGGAACCCTGATTTGGACATTTGGCTGGTTTTCTATTTTTGTTATTGGTACTGCCTATGCTTTGATTTTTGGAATTTCAACTGAATCATGGATAAGTTTCTGGAAAGGTGTTATCGTTTTCACATTTGTACTCGCTATCGTGATTTCAGTTTGGTTTACAATAGGCGGTTTTTTCGATTTAAAAGCACTGTTTGTTAAACTTAATAAGACTGAAGTTAATGAATTCGACGATGGTCTTGTTGTAGGCGACCACAACCTCGAAGATGAAGTTTTGTTAGAGGACAAAGATAATGCATAGTAAAGAAAAATCGTCAAAGTCATTTGAGATAAGAGGGTGGAGTTTATGCAACAGCGATCAGGAAATTGCATTTGATGAAGACTATATTTGTGAAATGATAGAAGAAGCACAAAAGTATGAGATAAATTATATCGAACTGGTCGGGCCTTATTATAATCAGCCTCAGAGATGCCCAATTGATTCACTGATAGAGTATAAAGAGTTTTCTGAGCTTAATAAATCCAAATCTATGCCTAGAGATTTAGAATCTGTAAAAGCAGAGAATGCTAAGTTTAACAGAATTTGTAAAAAGGCAAAAAGTCTTGGTATCCAAACTTCTGTCTGGTTTCATGAATTATGGTTTCCTTCTGACATTCTTGATTTTTACCCGCAAATGGGAGATTCTAAAGGAAACTTAGTATATTCGTCTTCTCTTTTTAAAAAATTCTTTAAGTCTAAATTTACTGAGCTTTTCGAGACTATACCCGATCTAAATTCGATTGTTTTGACTACTTGTGAATCGCTTACGCTTGATATTTTTAACTTGCCTGCAGCTCTGGATAAAAAGCTCTCAAAGTCAGAGGCTTTTATAGATATGGTTAATACTATTGCTGAAATATGTGATCAATACTCACGTAGTCTTTATGTCAGAACTTTCGGTTCCAATGACCCGGCCAAATTTAAATTGCTTGTGGATTCTTTCAAAAAGATAAACACTAATGTAAGGATTCATCAAAAAACGTGTGACTTTGGTGATTGGCAAAATCCATATCAGAGTTCTAATCCCAATCATGGTGTCTTTGGCCGAAGATTTGAAATAGCTGAAGAGGAGATCGGATTTGAATATTTCGGACTGGGTGAATATCCCTTGATGTATCCTGAGGTTATAAAATCAAGGGTCGATAATTGCTGCTCAAATAACGTAAAAGGTGTTGTTGCTCGAATAGACAGAGGGCCTAATAGGACATGGGAGCATGAAGGTCAGGTAAATATTCTTGTTTACAGTTCTTTGGTGAACAATAAAGACGAAAATATTGCCAAAGTTATACATAACTGGGCCGAGGAATATTACGGTCCGGCCTGGCCTTATGCAATTAATGCACTGCAAATGGGCTGTTCGATTTTTTCTGAGCTAACGTTCATTTATCCCGGACAGAAAATTGATACATACCGGCGAGGGCGGTATTTTGAAATTGAGGTCATAATGGAAAATGAACATGGACCTTTCCGGGCAATGCAAGAAATTGGCGACTGGAGAACATCGAAGCAACTTGCTTTAAAGAGATGTCAGATTATTTTGGATGAGATTGAGTTAGCGGCATCTCAAAAGAGCAAATGCAGTGACCTTCAGAAGCAACATTTGCAAAGTCTAATGCATAAATTTTATCAACTTTATAATTATGGCAAAGAGAGAATCGACATTCTCGAAGTTGTGGAAAAATACGGGGATCTGTTTTTCAGCAGTTACAATAAGCCTGTAAATCTAAAGCAGTTTTTAGATTCAGTGAAAATATTTCAAAAAAAATACGGCGAAAAAACAATTGTTAAGGATTTGATTGAAAGCTTGAAACAATTCAAAAAGCTGGATACTTCAGAATTCCACGAGTATATGGGCTTTGACGACAGTCTTGGTGAATAAATGATAATAATAAGTACTGATAAATTATATAATAACTCAAAGATTGGGCACAGATTCAGTTTTGTGGTTATTATGTTTATTGCTTTCTTTTTGTGCAATGCTCAGGCAGGCCATCAGTATACAGGAAAAGAACTTGCAAAAGCCTTAATAAGTCATGAAGCTGAACTTTCAAGGCCAAAACAATTTGTAGTACGCAAGGGTCAGGATTTTATCGACAATAAAATCAAGTTGAAAAAGATAATGCTTGATTGTACAGGATTGAACCCCTTGCCTGAAAAAGTCCCATTAAACGTTTACGAATCATCAGAGTACAAGCACCCGTGGTGCAGTATTAAAAAGGTGTATTACCAATTGTTTGAGGGGGTATATGCAGACGGTCTGTTGTTTGTTCCTAAAACGCAGAAATCAAAATATCCGGCTGTACTTGCGCCTCACGGTCACTGGGAGAACAGTTATGCTAATCCGGATCATGTTCAGCCTCGCTGTTTGCATCTGGCTAAAATGGGTTATGTTGTTTTTGCAACCGGCGCACAAGCTCATCACTATGAGGATCTTGCCATAGGCCTTAGCAATCAAACTCATATGATTTGGAGTAATATTCGTGCACTGGATTATCTGCAGAGTCTTGAAATTGTAGATTGTTCTTTGGGATTCGGATGTTGCGGAGCTTCCGGGGGCGGGATGCAAACTCTAATGCTTTGTGCTCTTGATGAAAGAATCTCAGTTGTTACAATAGTGGGTATGAGCTGTCAATTTGAGGATGTGCTTTTTCCTTACATCGCGCACTGTGACTGCATTCATTTTCCCGATATTATGCGATATACAGATTTTCCGGAAATAATCAGTCTTGCCTTTGATTCAGCTGTTGAGCATATTACGCTAAATGATTGGACAGTTAATTTTCTATATGACTCATTTCCCCAATTGCAGACTTTGTATGAAATGCATAATATCCCCAAAAAAACAGAGTGCGTTTATTTTCCTCTGCCGCACGGTTATGGCAAATATCAACGCGAACGAACATACTGGTGGATGGAAAAGTGGCTTAAAAATGACAAAAAGGCAATTCTCTCGCCTGAAGATAGCGATATTAACATTATTGAACCTGAAAAGCTCAGAAATCTTCCAGTTGACATGCCCGGCGGTTACAGCGGTGTAAGTGCATTGTCTAAAATATGGCGAGACAATTATGGTTACACTGATCCTGAGATTAATCAAAAAGAAGACTGGTTAAGTTGGCATGTGCAATTTGTTGCAAGCGTTAAAAATATACTTGGAATTGAATATAGGCTAAAAAGCAAAACTAAATTTGAAATAATGTCTGAAAAACTAATTCAGGGCGTTACTGTAAAACAATTAAATATTCCCAGTGAAGGTTCAGTCTTTTTGCCGACAGTCACAGCGCAACATGGCTTTGGCAAACCGAAGCATTTGATGATTTTTTTAAACAAAGAAGGTTCCCGTTATTTGTTTGATAATGTAGAAAGTTTCAAAAAATATCTTTCCGATGAAATAATTTTAGCGATGCCTGACGTAAGGTTCTTCGGTAATTTGTCAATTGCACATTTGGCGGAATATATTAACTTAAATGATATGCCGTATGATGAAAAAGTCAGTAAAGTTACAAGAGCCTGGGATCGTAATTCTATATTATGGGGCAGGCCTCTTTCGGGTATGACCGCTATAGATATAAAAAACGTGATAGGTTTTTTAAGTGAATATTATAAAGTTCAATTTAAATCTGTCAGAATCATTGCTGATTTTGATAGCGAAAACAGGCATGACAGTATAAATACAGCTTTGGGCACACTTTTTGCCGCTGCCTTTGATTCCAGAATAACTGAAGTTGAAGTTGATCTTGGCAATTTCACTTTTAAGAATGGCAGGGAAATTGTTTTACCCAATATATTGAAGTATGGCGATGTTCAACAGATTTTATACCTATTAGCAAATAAAAATTTAACCGTTCATAACCTGAATGGCAACCTGGATAAAACCAAAGTTTGCGAAATTTTCAAAGTTATAAATGGACAGGTTGTTTTCAAATGACAGAAAAAGGCGATTCACATAAAAATAATAATTCGGACCCGATTGCTTCTATTCGTGATTTTTCCAGGAAATTGACGCCAAAGCTAAATGTTCCTCAAACAGATGGAATCGAAGAAAGGGAAAAATGGAAACAAAAGGTGCGTAATAAGCTATCTGAACTTCTATGCCTTGATAAATTTGAAGTCGATGAAGCGAGATATAGCTTAGTAAAACAGCAGCAATCGAATGACATTATATATGAGTGGTATTATTTAAAGACTGAAAAAGAATACTGGGCGCCATTAGTTATTACAAAGCCTGCCGGTAAGGGACCCTTTGTACCTATTTTATGTTTACATGGTCACAGCGAAAACGGCAAAGAGGGGCTTATCGGTAAAACGGCGGTTAAATCCGAATGCTCCCAATCACAACTGCAGGAGCTTCTTGAACTTTATAAAGACACCTATGCTATAGATTTGGCTAAAAGGGGTTTTCTTACGGTATCTTTTGATAACAGGGGTTTCAACGAAGCCGGAACCTATGAACCCTACATTTATAACGCTTATAATTGGCACATATGTGAAGTGCTCTGGCAAAATGCCCTTGGCAGAAATTATATCGGCAGCTGTGTCTGGGACGCAATGAGTGTCCTTGATTATGTTTTAAAACGAGATGATGTAAACGAAGACAAAGTCGGCTGTATCGGATTTAGTCTTGGTGGAATGCTTGCGTTATATACATCTTTGCTTGACCAGAGAATATCTGCTGTTGTTATAAGCGGATATTTTGACAGCTATCTCAATAGAATAGCTGAATATCCAGGGGCGGACTGTGTTTGTAATTATGTACCCGGTATGTTTGAATGGTTTGATATTCCGGATCTGACTGCCGCACTGGCGCCAAAGCCGGTATTGTGCAATAATGAAGTGTATATAAATAATAATATTTCGTTTAAATCTATTGATGATATAAAAAAGGATATAAATTCATGTTTTGAAAAAGTTAAAAATGTATATCAGATTTACAAGGTAACAGACAAATGTGAACTTTTTACATGGCAATCGAGATGTCATGAATTTAATGGCAAAAGAGCTTATCAATGGTTGAAAGAACAATTGTGAAAGGAGTAATTATGAAACATATATCAGTGTTTATCTTACTACTAACTTTGGCGAATCTGCTTTTAGCGCAAGATAAGGAAAAATCCCGAGCTTTTGAGGTTCGAGGCTGGAGCTTATCTAATTGCGACCAGGAAGTGGCTTTCGATGAAGATTATATAATGCAAATGCTTGAAGAGGCACCAAAATATAATATTAATTATTTTGAATTGTTAGGGCCATATTATAATCAACCGGAAAGACTGCCGATTGACAGCATGATAACTTACAGGAAGTTTCCAAAACTTAATCAATCCAAAACTATGAAACGGGATTTGGATAAGGTTAAATTGGAAAATGAGAAATTTAATAGAATTTGCAACAGAGCGGATGAGCTTGGAATTGATGTTACGGTATGGTTGCATGAATTGTGGTATCCAACTGACATACTCGAATTTTATCCCGAAATGGGTGACGGTCATGGTAATGTTGTATACAGCAGTCCTGAATTTCAGCGTTTTTTTGAGTCTAAATTTACAGAGCTATTTGAGACTATACCTTCACTCGACGGGCTGGTCCTGACTATTTCTGAGTCGATAACCATGTCCATTATGGGATTGCGGTCATCACAGGACCGTTACAAATTTTCCAGCATTGATGCCTTTGCCCACCTGGTTAATAAAATGGCAGATATTTGCGATCGTTATGGAAAAGTTCTTTATGTCCGAGCTTTTGGAACTGAAAACGAAGCAAGGTATAAAATGTTTCAGCAGGCATTTTTGAGGATAAACTCCAAAGTTCGCGTACATCAGAAAACATGCGCTTTTGGTGACTGGTGGAATATTTATCAGAAAACTAACCCTCGTCTCGGCGATTGGCCGTTCAAAGGAAGATTTGTGATGGCAGAAGAAGAACTGGGTATGGAGTACTATGGGATGGGAAGTTATCCAATATATATACCCGAGCTGATCATGCAAAGATTAGATGTTTTTCGAAAACGAAATGTTAAAAATGCGCCTCGCGGCGTCGTTGCGCGAATAGATAGAAGATGGAATCGATCTTGGGATAATCAGTGTAGAGCAAATATAATAGCATTCAGCAGGATAGCCGATGAGCCGGAAGGCAATATTTCTGAATATATGCAAGGCTGGTTTAAATCATACTATGGTCCAACTTGGATGTATGCCAAAAATGCATTGGTCGAGGGCACACGTATATTTTACGATTCTTATTTTATTCATCCTGGCGAAAAAGAAGAAAATTACAGATGGGGCAGGGTAACTCCAATAGAAAATGCCATGGATCCTGAGCATGGACCTTTTAAGGTTATGAAAGAAATGGGATGGAAAACTCAGAAGCAACTTGCGATAGCAAGGGGCAAATTAATTTTACAGGAACTGGATATCGCCCAGAATATGCTTGATGAGTGCAATCCGGAACAAAAGAAGAATTTTGCCGATCTAAGGGAAAGTTTCGAAAAGGTTCAGGATTGGGTTGAATATAATACAATGTATTTGTCGGTATTGGATGCTTACAGAAAGCTGATTTTTGATACTTATAATTCTAACATGCAGGAATTTGCTCAGGCTGTAAAAGATTTTAGAAAGAAGTATGATCCTAAAGGAGAAAATAAGGACATTAACGGCTTTATTAAAAGCATAAAGATATTCAAAAATATTGACCCTTCTTTATATTCAGGATATATGGGTGGAATACAGGCTGAAGATTTGCAATTAGAATTAGATGTTGATGAAAGTAACTGATAGCATGTTTATGTTAAAAAATAAGTCGGAAGTAGATTTATATCTATAGCTAATTATATTAGAAAGGGTATTCGGTTATGAAGTTTAAGAAGACAATTGCTATATTGATTTTATTAATCAATTCCACAGTTTTTGCGGACAGCGGAGTGCTTTTTTATTCAAGTTTTGATAAAGGAGCCGATGCTGAGATAAGCCAGAGCAGCAAAAAGGCTATCGCCAGCGGACAGGCAGCTGAGTTTGCCGACGGGGTTAAGGGCAAGGCTCTTTTGAGCGGTGACACCGAAGGTTATGTGACTTACGAAGTGAAAGACAACATAAATATAAAGCAGGGCAGTATCGAGTTCTGGTTCAATCCGGTTAACTGGGACGCAAGTCATAAGACCAATCACCACGCGTTGTTTGAAGCTTCCAAGCCCGGCTGGATAATGTTTTACAAGTATTACGTTTCAGATGAGGCTTACTTCTGGCTGGGTGAGGACCAGGGAACCAAACGCATGATAACCGCTGCAGATTTTAAAAAGCTTGTTCCGGGGGAATGGTATCATGTTGTTTTGACCTGGAACATTGAGGAGGCTTGTGTTTACATGAACGGCCAAATGGAATCGTGCTATAAAAACCCCAGACTTCCCAGCGAGGTGACGGGCAGGTTTTATGTGGGTGACCGTCCCTGGCTGACGACTGACCCGGTCAGCAAGTTCAAGGATGATGTGGATACTTTGATAGATGAGCTTTATATTTATAACAGGGCCTTAACAGCTGAAGAGGCAAAATGGGCCTATGAGAACTACAAGCAGCGTCAGGGCGGAGAAGATGTTCCCCAGAGGTTCGGCAAAGCGATAAACCTGAAAGTTGTTTCCTGGCCGTCTAAAAAATCATTCGAGGTGATAACTCAGCTGGACCCGAGAATAGGTATAGAAGGCGCAGAGCTTTCTGCTGTTATAAAAGGAGAGATTGAGAGCAAGCCTATAGTTAAAGTACTGGATGACCATCAGCAGCAGATGAACCTTACTTATGATAAACTCCAGAAGGGCAATTACTATGTAGAAGTCTATATTAAGAAAAACGGCAAGACGCTGCACAGTTATAACTCCAATACTATATTCTATCCCGGCGAGCCTGAGTGGCTCGGTAATGATATTGGAAAACCGACTACTCCTCCATCTCCCTGGACTCCTATAGAATATCAAAGCAAATGGTTCAGTAAAGAACATACTGTTTCATGCTGGGGCAGAAAATACGTTTTCAAAGATTCTGCTTTTGCTGATGAGATATACACCCAGGATAAAAATATTCTTGCTGATGATATCTCACTTGATGCTTTTGTTAATGGTGAAAAATTAAAATGGAAACTCAGCGGTTATAAGCTTCTTGATCAAAATGAAGTCGAAGTTGTTTCAAAATCTGTATTAAAGTCTGAGATAGGAATTCTTGAAGTTGACCGAAAATTTGAATTTGACGGCATGATTCGTTACGATATTACCTTAAAGCCGAAAAAAGATGCACAAGTCAACGGGCTTGAAATGCGTTTTCCGCTTAACCCGCAATTGGCTGAACTTGCTCATGTAAGTATAGGTGCTTATCCTCGATTAACAGGCAAGCTTTCCGAGGAAAAAGGTATTATTTATAAAAACAGCTGGATGAGCTATATTTGGGCCGGTAACGTTGATCTGGGTTTCAGCGCTTTTTGTGAGACAGATCAGGCCTGGGATAAAATAGACCGTGAAGACGGATTTTATATCGAACGAACAGGGGACTCTGTAGATTATGTATGGTCCTTTATTAAAGGCAAAACTAAACTTGATTCGGAATGGAAATTTACTTTCGGCATTCAGGCAACTCCGGTCAAAAACATGTATGACTATGGAGATGCCATTATACACAGTGTTCCTAAATCAACTGGAACAGTAAGATGGCCCTATCCTGATCTGGACAAATATTACGGTTTCCCGGGGCCGGTCAATCCGGAAGAATACAAGAAAATGGTTGCCGGATATAACGATAAAGGAATCAGGGTCAGTCCTTATATACTTCTGAACTACTGTTCGACCGCTGTGCCTGAATGGGACTTTTACGGGGCAGAATGGGCAAGTGGAGGGATATGGCCGAGCATTGGCGATGTTGGCGTG
>CAZAYB010000043.1:0-15680 GCA_964489215.1 uncultured Pirellulales bacterium | reverse complement strand
CATCAAGGTAGCACACATATTTACCTCTGCATTTTTCAATACCCTCATTCAGCGATGCCGCCTTGCCAAGGTTCCTGTCCCTGTCGATAAACATAAGCCTGCTGTCATCAAGAAAATTACTGATTACAGGTCTTACCTCAGTCCCGCCGTCGCGAACCAGAATAATCTCAAAATTTTCATAAGTCTGATGGAATATACTTTCAAGAGCCACCGGTACGTAACGGGGGCGATTGTAAGTGCACATCATCACACTTACCAGAGGACCATTATTAAATTTTGAGTTTCTCATTATCATATTGAATTTTCAAAGGCGTATCAGCAGTTCCCGGGCAGGATTATAATCGAGATAGCCGCCTGCTCTTTCATAAACTTCTGATGCCTCATCGAACAATCCGCATTCTTTCAGTGCCCTGGCCTCAATCAGCAAGGATGAAACAGCCGGACGCTTCGAATTTACAAACCTCCCTGCCTCAACCGCATCTTTATATTTGCCTGCCATAAAAAGGTCATTTGCCATCCGCGTCATAAACCAGTACCTGTTACCAAAATTATCGAAAAGATATTTCATCACCTTCGCCGCTTCGAGCCATTGGCCGTTTTTCTCAAACTCAATAGCACTCATCATAATATTATCCATATTGAACGGATACTCATCAATTTTGGGTTTGCGCATCTTTATTCCGGAATCAGCAAGAGATTGTTTAAGCGGAAACTGTCCAGAATTTCGCCTTGCCCTAACGAGCTGTTCCTTTGTAAAAACTGCCGCGAACGCTCCTTCAGTAGAATCGACAAGCTCAAAAGCTTCAAGCGGGTCATCGCTCTCCAGCAAAGGACACAACGATCTTTCAACCCACATAGATTCGTTCCTGTCAATTTTCAGCCCGTTTTCTACTACACACACAAGTTCGCCCTCAACTTGTTCAAGAGCTGTATCCAGCTTCCTTTCAATATCCGCATTTGCGTCTGTAGAAACAGCTGTCATATTAAGAACATCACCGGGCAGTTTGAAAAGCTCACTTTTATCCAAAGGAACATAAAGCTTATAAGGATAAAAACCGTTGGTATGTACTCGGCTGACAAAATCGAGCAGCCATTTGTCCGCCTTTTCAGAAAGTATTATAACAGAAAGATCTTTGACCTTTGGCCAGGGCTTGACAGGTCTGGTACCCCGAATCGTATAAAGATTCCTGAGATAATCGTCAACGTTCTTCCTTCGCTGAACACTTATTCTGTCGCAATCTCCAACCGGTGCGTAATACTGTCCGCTTATCACAGGCACATGTAGAAAATCCGTATAAAAACAAAGCTTGCGATTCAGGTCCCAGTCGATTAAAATATTAAGGCTTTCGTTATATCTTCCTGCCTTTTCAAAAATATCCTTGCGGTGAAGGACACTTACATGCAGGACATGATTAAACTGAAACATCGCCATCCTGTCAAAATCTCTGCTTATCTCGACATTCTTACTGAGAACTGTTCTTTTGCCGCTCGGCTCAACCCTGCAATGCACTTTGTAAAGGTCCGTATAAACTGCACCGTATTGGCTGTTCTTTTCAATCGCATCAACCAGCACAGAAAGATGATGAGGAAAAAACATATCATCATCGCCCAGATAGGCAATATAGTCACCGTGTGCTATCTCAAGTGCCTGATTAAACGAGCGAGGTAAACCAAAATTGCGGTCCCTGTCAATGAATATCAGCCGGGGATCATCTGCAAAAGGCCTGACCGCTTCATCTATTCTGCAGCCGCCGTCCCTTACGAGCACAACTTCAAAGTCCTGGTATACCTGGCTGAAAATACTCGCAAGCGCCTCTTTAACATATTGAGGACGATTGTAAGTGGACATAAGTACACTCACCATCGCGCCAGTTGTTCTGAATTCTCCTGTATTCATTTGTCCTGATGCAAACCAACAAGATCGACTATCGCATCGACAACATCTCTGATCTCGATACTTTCCATATCATCGTTTCCTTCTGCTTTAATCGCCCTGCACCTGCCCGGATGAACCTTAACCTCAGGGTCGCTTTGACCAAACAAAATAACCCTCGGGCTGTCCACCGCTGCTGCCAGATGGGAATATCCGTTATCAGCACAGACAACAAGATCGCACCTGCCCATCACCGCCGCACTTTGTCTGAGAGTCGTTTTATCCCTCAGGTCACAGCCGAATCCGAGAAACTCATCATCATTTCGGCCAAGCTGTATAACGGATGCACTGATTGCCTGTTCAAGTATCTCGCAAAGCTGACTCCATCTTTCCATTGGCCACTGCTTAGCTTCATCGCAGAAAGGCACAATCCCAACACGGGGATGGCCAAGTGTCTCGGTATGTATAGCAGCCGGACTGACAAAATCACGTTCATCAAGATATATCACAGGACGCTTATCACCGAGCTTAACATTCAGCCAGGCTCCATGCCAGTCAACTATATGCATATCCTTTCTTTCTGTTTCGCTCTTGTCGCAAAGAACAAAATGATGCATATATTCCATAACCTGGTCACTGCTCACACTGCGGTGCACTGCCTCTACAGCTGGATGATTATGGTAATAATCTCCATATCTGCCGCATACGTGCACAACTGCCTTGCCTTCTAATTTACTTTTCAAAGAACGTATGGCAGGCTCTCCGCAAACAGCCGTTTCCATACTTTCGCCGAGCTGAATAAGAACCTTGCCTACTCCCGGGTCGTGCTCTTGCCGTAACGCACTGGTAAGCTGAGCAAGATAATTTACCTCGTATATATCAAACGTCTCGGCTAGACCTTCAAAAAAGGAGACGCCTTACACCTGTTCCCTTTTATCTCAAGACCTTCATTTGCTGTACTGCTGAATTCCGCAGCAGCCTCTTTAACCTTCTTCTCGTTTACAATATCACTCAAACTGCCCGCTCCTGTGTTATCAAATTCATTCATAGCTTCGATATCCTCCCAGCTACTTTGTTCAGGCTGTTGTTTATCTTTACCAGCCAAATCGGTTAATACTCGTGACGCTTCCAATGCCGCTGCCGCTATACGATTGATCTTGCCCTCACGTATGGAATTGCTCCTGGCAGGCAAATCAGAAGAGGCGCCTGTTTCAGTTACTTCACTTTTATCAAAAGATTCAGCCCGCACAGGTTCAGAAACCTCAACGGAACTGTCTTCCTTCTTTTCCTCAGCCGTATCAAATTTAATCGGCTCCGTATTACTTAGATCAATAGCTCTTCCAATAGGCTTATCAAATGTGCCCGCCTGGTCCTGACCGCTGTCAACTGTCACATCAGGACCTGGCGATACTGACCGGTCCTGCGGAGCCTGATCAGCTGAGCCGATGCTCTTTGTTTCGCTTTGATTGAGTTTGGCCCTGGCATTTATTAAACGCTCAAATCTGACAATAGCGTTATTGGCAACGCTGAACTGTTTTTTAATGTCGTATTTTGCCTCCGCAATCCTGCGGTAATCACTCGGACAATAGTCCTCCTCAGTTATCATCCTGCAGAAATCCTCCGAGATATTATAAATGAACCTGCTGTCAAAAATCTCATCGGCACCGGGGAAATTATGAACCAAAGGCTTCAAACCAGCTGCCATGCATTTCATCACCGCCTCTGAACTGTCCCAGCTTATACCCCCGCTGACAATATAATGCTTATCTCTTGCCCATGCGTTAAGATTTGTCTGTTCTCCGTCGAAGAATACCACGTTGCCAAGCCCAAGAACCTCAATCATATGACGAATATATTCCTCTATAACCTTGTCTTCAAATTCACCGCAAAGATACAGCCTGTAATCAGGATCTATATAATTCAACTTCTGCATAGCCTGAATAACCATAACAAGATTATTAGCGGAATTAAAATTGCCCACACATCCGATTCTCTTGCCTTTGCTGAGCTCATTAAATTCACACTTGCCCGTATCTACTGCAAGCCCCATCTCAATCATTTTAGTATCTGACCCGATATCTCCAACAAAATCATAGAATGTTCGCTTGACAGAACTGTTGGCAGGCAAAATAACCGTATCTATATTACCCCAGTTTACAATCCCCGGACCCTGATTGACCACATCACTGTTTCTGACCCTGACAATACTGTCGCAAACCTTACCCATATGGCTAATATCAGCCATTAACTTTCCGCAACCGTCAAACCAAGCTATATCAGTCTCGGAAAGAATCTCAAAAACCTCATCGGCCCCCTTGCCCACATGAACATCCAAAGGGTACCTCGTATTGAGCTGATCTGCAAGCAGTCTCATCTGTTCGTCTTCACTCTCACAGAACATACTTACCTTCACACGCTTGCTTTTGATAATCTTTATCATAGGCTCAAGAACTTCCTGTTCATCAGAAAGCCGCAGTGACCAAAGAAGCATTTCTATAGCGTTTGAAAAATCCTCTGCTTTAAGAAATTCATTCGCCGCACGGTTAAGAGTGTCACAGGAAAGAATATCCAGCTCCTCCATAACCTTGAACAGTTCAGGAGTTCGCTCCGGATAACCTCCCGCAAGACAAGCCTCAATAAGGTTCCAGTAAATCTCCGCAGCCTCCGGACAAGGACCAAGAAGCCCCTTGGCCTTTTCAAAATGATTGATCGACTCTTCCGTTTTACCGGCACAGTACAATATCGCACCGCTGTCGTTCCATGCCTGGGCATCTTTCGGATTAGACGCAAGATGCTTTCTTATAACACTTAAAGCCTCATCATGATTACCTGCCTCGGCCATCTGTAAAGCATTTTCATACTTTTGAGTGTGCTTATGTACTGACATTTTATTTCTCCTGTTCTACTGGGTCAGATTTCGTTACTGTTACTTAATATGATTTTTGAGCAATTTCCGTGCCTAAGCGAAAAATCATTCAGCTAAACATCAGAAACACGAATATATCCGAACCGAAAACATTAAAAATAATAAAAAATTGAAATGCGCCGCCCCCAATAAACCCTGTTATCCCGCAATAATAGGCTATAACTCGACCATAAACACATTTCGGGAAAAAAATATATTAAAAAAACCAGAAATAACCAAAAAACATAAGTCCCTGCTGCAAGAAAAAAACTCTATAAGCCTCGGCTATGGTGTATAAATATCTGACAGTTTTTGGCGCTGCGACCTGTTACGCTCGCGAGCAAGCCTTCCCATATCAGTTAATCCCTTTTCCTGGCCAGTCAAAAGCTTATAAACCTCATCGAGCTGGTGAGACAAAGGATACCTTTCCTCAACGAACATACGATAAGCACTGGGATTATAGTCTGCATCCAGAATATGCTCACAAAACTGATCAGAAGTTGTAAAAACAAAGTCCTCACTGAAAACCTCTTTCGAACCCGGATAATTATGAATCACAGGCTTGATTCCTCTAGCCATCGCCTCGAGAATCCCCATACCCTGGCTCTCGATAATACTCGTGCAGACAATGTAATGCTTATCATCAAGCCAGCTGTTTATATCGTCCTGCCAGCCCTGAAAAATAATATTATCAGACAGCCCAAGATCATCGCAAGTATATTCAAGATACTGTCGAATAGCCGGGTCATCTTCCCTGCCTGCCATAAAAAGCCTGTACTGTGAATCTATTCTGCAAAGCCTGGTCATACACTCAACAAGAAGCATAGGATTTTTAACAGGCCTTAAATTCGCAACAAAAGCAAGATTCTTGCCCCTGGGCCTTTCCCTGAAGCTGAATTTCTCAAGATCAACGCCGTTTGCAATAGTAACTATACTTGTTTTTTGCTCAAGATTCGGCACAACACGTTTTAACTGCCTGTCAACAAAAGAATTACCAACAGTAACAAGAGTGTCTATGTTCTCCCAGTTAATTTTATCGCTCCAGCCGACATAGGCCTCATACCTGTGCAGTCGAATAATATTTCTGCAAACTTTCTTTAACCTGCTGCCTACAGCTGCCAGATTTGTGCACCATTCAAACCATGAAACATCACTCCATTCCATCAGATCCTGCATCTGCTGCGGAGTATTGCCCTCAAAAAAACGCACCTCAAAACGTTCTTTAATAAAAGGCATAATACTATTTAAAAACGTCATCCCGTCTGCACCGCAGAAAAAGGCTATACGCTTTTTTTTGCTTTCAGGGGCACCCATAAAAGCCTTTTCAAGGTTGATATTCAGCTCTTCACTGTCAAGTCCAAGGGCCCTGGCTTCCTCAAAACACATCAATGCATCCTCGATCTTGCCCATCGAGTAAAGAATAACACCCGCATCATTCCAAAGTTCGGCATTATTCGGGTCAGATTCGATACACTTATGCACACTTACCATGGCCTTTTCGATACTGCCGCTTGCGAAAAACTGCTCATAAGGTTTTATCTTATCCAATTTCTACCTCTTATCTAACCTATAAAATCAAGCAATGAAAGCCTGAACATTTTAGCAGCAACATTCAATGACATCTCATAAAGAACCTCAGTCCGGGCAAGATCTACAGAAACCTCCGCAATATCTGCATCCTGGAGTCTGCTTATCTCCGAACTGGTATTAAGCTGAATATCCTCCATGCTGTCCTTGAACCTGTTGAGAGTATTTACCTTACCGCCCACCTCAGGAAAAACCCTGCCGAGCTTCTCCTCAACTTCACGAAGATCCATTGTCATATCTTCCATTATGCTGTTCCAGTCATCATCGTCCATTTTTTCTTCGTTCTGGAGCATATCCCTGATATTGATAAGGACATTAAACATGTCATAGGTGCCCCTGAATCGTACCCTCTCCTGGACGCTTTGACCTGTACTCATAGTAGTTGCCACATCGCTGACATCCATATAAATAACCTCGCCGGTATCTTCCTTAACGACAGCAACATTTGTCGGGTCTGGAACCGTCGCAGTATCAATACTCACCGACGTCTGATCATTTAAACTGATATCCATAGTCGTTGCACCGGTGCGGGTAACGTTTAGCCATATATCACCTCTGATACTGCTTGTGCCCGAACCTTTCTTAATACCGCTGAGCCCCTGAAAAACAGGGTCACCCCTCTCATCAGCCCTGAAAAGATCCTTGCCTACAAAAGTCGTCGTAACCTCAACACCCTCTGCTACTCGTATCTCACGGTTCTCATCACCGCCCTGATATGATACATTTGTTATCTTGCCGTCACTGTTACGCTCAACCGCATAAGGGTCAACATCAGTATTTTCACCGGCAAAAAGTCGCCTGCCAAGTCTCTGGGTATTTGCAAGATCAACAATCTGTTCAAGTCGGCTGTCAATATCATCGGCCAGCTGTTTACGGGTATCCGTACTTATTATACCTGTTAATACCGAGGTAAGACTCTGCATTGAACTTGCTATCTCGGTACTAAGGCTCTGAACGATTGATCCGCTGAATTCGATTATACTTATGCTCTCGTTAAGCGAGGCAAGGTAAACATCCATCGACCTGTCCTGGGTTTTCAGATCGAGAACCTGGTTGGCGGATATAGGATCATCGCTGGTTCGGTTGATATCCTGGCCGGTAGCCGCCTTTTCCTGTAAATCCATCAGCGTCTTGGAGTGACTGTATATCGCCCAGCTGGCACTATGATATATCGCGTCAAGTGATATGCTCATTAATTTATCTCACTGATTAATAAATTTACCTTAATATTCCCATCAATGTACTAAGGGTATTGTCAACCGTATTAAGAAATTTAGCCATGCCCTGGAACATCCGTTCATAAACAAGCATCTGGGTTGCCTGGTCATTAATATCAACACCGCTTACATCGTCTCTTTGCTGGTTAAGGCTCTTCCAGACACCGTAAGTGTTTTCCTGTTCCATTGTCTTCATGGATATCTGTTCACCGATATCCATTGATATTCTGCGGTAATAATCCTTTTGTGATATCGAACCAAGAGCACTTTGCTCCTGATCTCCCAGAGCCGCTAAAAGCTTGGCACTTATATTATCCGTAAGACTGCTGGTGCGGGTAACAGCTATCCTCCCGAGTGTTTCATTAATCTGTTCGCTTACTGCCATATTTGTAGCTGCACTGCCGGTAAAAAAGTTGTTGATACCTGCTGAGGCAAGAAGACTGGAAGTATCTGAATCCGTCATCATATCAATTGTGAAAGTTTCACCGTCATTTACAAAACCGGCACTGCTGCCGTTGGCACCCAGAGTTATATCTATACCCTCGGAAAGCTGAACTGTCGTGCCGGGAACATACCCGGTACCGATATTGATGGTCGTTATAAGAGCCGCTCCCTCACGAACCTCAAGAGCAATATCACCGCTGCCTATACTTCCGGTACCCCCCGGGGGTGTGGTAACTACTTCACAGGTATAGCTTTTATTGCTTGTTCCGGTATAATTGCCGCTTATAACAATATCAGGCTCAGCTTCACCGCCCGGTCCTCCCGCCCAACCGCTTAAATTGGGCCTGGGAAGCGGGTTAGGAAGGAAATCAAACTTGTAGCCCGAATAAGCCGGGTCAACCCATATTTCAAGCTTGCCTCCTACAACACTGGCATTTAAAGGCTGGATCGCCGGACCTGCTCCAAACGTTACATTCATATTGCTTATATCAGTAGCGACATCACTTAATGTGTCGGTGGTAACCACTGCAACTGACCCTCTTGCAACATTGCCGTTAGTGTCGGTAATGCGAATGTTAATCGTACCGTTGGACACAGGAGGTTCTATTTCATCGAGATTCTGACTGTTGACTACAATGCCGCTAAGCCGCTCGAAAGAGCCGAAAGTGCCAATCCCCTGCACATGAATCTTGTTGGTCTCGGTTATTATGTTCTCTGCAAGACTGTTCAGATTGCTGCGGATACCGCGAAGTATACTGTTCCTTAAATTAGCAAGTCCGCCCAGCCTGCCGCCGTGAAATTCCGTACTGTACATGCTCATATCTTTAAGAGAAATACCAAGATCATACTCATCCCCGTTTACAACCAGACCAGCTTCAACCTCGGAACTGCTGGTACTGACTACCAGAGGAATATTGCCGATCATGACATCCTTAACACCAAACTCTCTGTCATATGTGGTAACTCCGCTTAACTCACTAAGCTGGGATATCAACTCATCACGCTGGTCCAGCATATTACTGGGCTTACCGCCGCGAACCGTTTCAATCTTGATCTTATTATTAAGTTCTGCTATCTGCGATCCCATAAGATTGATCTCATCGACAACTTCCTTAGCCTCTTCATAGGTTTTGTCCTCAAGATCGGTAACTACATCACCTATTTTATTCATCTGGTTGCATAAAACTTCTGCCGCACTTTCCACCTCCGATTGATAGGCGACCTGGCTGGGTTCTTCACTCAAATGATGGAACGCATTATAAAAATCATCAAGTGCAGTACTCATCGCTGCCGTCGACAATTCACCAAAAGCACTTTCAAGAGTCATCAGAGAATCAAGCTCCCTGTCAAGCTGAGATATATCAGATTCTTTCTTTCTTATCTGGGTATTGAGCAGCTCGTTTATCTGCCTCTTTATTTTCTTTATATAAGAACCCTGCCCAACAAGCGCACCGCTGGTATACAGATCGTCCATCGGCCGAATATCCGCCTCCTGGCGATGATAACCATCCGTAGAGGCATTGGCAATATTGTTACCTATGATATCAAGCGCATTTTGCGCCGTATGAAGCCCGCTTATACCTATTTCAAGACTGCCCATATATTATCCTGTTACATCCTGTAACTTAACAATTGTTTACCATTTCGCCAGTTTGTGTTTCCGTTGGAATTATAAGTTAAAGACTGATCCTGTTCTCCCATCATCTGCCTGATAAGCTTCCTGTTGAACCTGGCGGATTCGCGAAGTATCGCAGTTGTAATTACATATTCTCTCCGAAATTTTTCAACAATATCACGAAGCTCTTTCTGTTTTTCGATAAGATTGTCACGCCTCTGGCCGGTTACATACTCTGTCAAAACCGAAAGATTAACCTCATCACAACTTCTGCCGAGCATACCCGCAAGCTTCAAACGCACATTGTCCCTTTTTTCCTCAACTGCGTCGTGCTCACTGACACTCTGTGCTGATATCTCAAGCAGTGTCCTCAGTTCGTTTTCATTTCGCCTGATAACCGCTGACTTCATTCCTGTCAGACGTTCAAGCTTCAACTGTATATGACACTTCTCATCATCCAGAGCATCCATCAGCTCATCAACACACCGATCAAATTCAACCTGGTTAAAATTCATAACTGAATTCCGTAAATTCTTATAAATCTTCGATAAATTATACCTGCTGGTCCAGCTTAGGCTCTACATTCGCCTTTTCACACATATCGATATAAATATCCTTCCACAAACCAAATCCCCCGCTGTCGGCAGCTTCCTCCGAAAGAAAATCCCAGAAAAGCCCCTTCATCTGACGCATACCGGAGCTTTCAAAAAGACCTTCTTCATCCAGGGGTTTATTCATTTTCTTAAGTATCTCCTTTATAAAGATACCCTCAAACTTTTTAGCTGCCTGCTTTCTGTGGGCATCCGTCTTATCGGCCGAATAACCTGTCTGCCTTTTAAGCTCCTCAATCTCGCTGACTGACTTGGCGTCAACACAGCCCTGTATATTGTTCATTCCTTCAAGCATTTCCATTACATCATCTCGATTTTAGCCTGTAGTGCCCCCGCAACCTTCAATGCATTGAATATCGCGATAAGGTCCCTCGGTGTTGCCCCGATAGCGTTCAGCGAATTGGCAAGCTCCTCTACCGTAACAACATTGGGCACCGGTATAAGATGCCCTTCTTCACTTACCTCTATCTCAGTATCAGGAACCACAACTGTCTGCCCAGCTTCACTGAATGGTGCCTGAGGCTGTGAAGGAATCAATCTCTCCTTAACCTTAACTACCAGTGAACCCTGTGCCACCGCCGCTTCAGATATACCAACATTGCCGCCAGCCACTATCGTGCCGGTCCTCTCGTTAATCACAACTATCGCAGGCATATCAACCCTTACCTGCTGCTCTGTTATACTGTCGATAAATCTTACAATATTTTCCCGGGAAACCGTAGTCGGTATACGCACGCGTATAGTACCCGCATCTTCCACAAATGCGGTATTCGGATATAAACTGTCAACCGCCTTGCGGATACGTTCTGCAGTGGAAAAATCACTGTTGCGAAGGCTCAGCGTTATAAACTTCATACCGCCGAGTATTTCTACAAAATCAGATATCTCCGACCTCTCAACATGGGCACCGTTAGGAATCCTGCCCACCGTAGGATGGTTCTTCCTGGCCTTGGTTCCGGTTGCATCGCTTTCAACATTCCACGAAGCCGTTGATATCGATGACGCCCGGGCTACCGCGTAAACCTCACCGTCAAGACCGCGAAGCTCAGTCGCCAGTAACACCCCGCCCTCAAGACTCTTAGCGTCACCTATAGCAGAAACAGTAATATCGATTCTGCTGCCCTGACGGTCCCAGGGCCCAAGCTCTGCAGTAACTACCACAAGAGCAACACTGCCCTGACCAAGTGAATCAGGAGAAAAATTCATTCCTTCCTTGTTAAGAAGGCTCGAAAGCATCTGGCGTGAAGGCAATGACGAATCACCGTTACCGTCAGCTAAACCAACCACAAGCCCGAAACCGCTTAATGGATTGGAACGGATCCCCTTGATATCAACAATGTCCTTGATTCGCGCACCTTCCACAGATACAAAACACGAAAGTATCAAAAACAATATAAATATTTTTTTATTCACACGCATACAAAATGCTCCCCTTAATCTATACTCTGTTAAAAAGGCCACAGTGTATCAAAAATACTCGCAAGCCAGCCTGGATTATTATAATCCTTGCTTATTCCCTCAGTAAGATTGACCAGCTTAAAATTCGCAACCTGGGCACTGCTTACGGTGTTATTAAATGTTATATCACGGGGTCGAACGATACCGCTTATCTGAATGATCTGCTTATCACCTGCAACATCCCTTTCCCTGGTGCCCATAACAAGCAGATTGCCGTTGGGCAGTACATCCTCAACAACTACCGTCATACTGTCCTCAAAGGTCCTTTCATCCTTATAGTCGCTTTGCCCGCTCGTAGACTTCTTGCTCGAAGCCTTGACAGCCAGATCAGGAATACTCGGAATCAGATGCTCAATCGTAAAATCATCACCATTTAAACCCAACTCATGATTGGTCTCCTTTTTAAGATCACGCTCTACTTCGTTATCTATCTTGCTCTGCTCAACGATAACTATCGTAAGTATATCACCAACCTGAGTCGCCTTTGCATCCGAATACAAAGGCCTGGAAACAGTCTTGTCTCTCTTTGCGTATATCGAACCAGACCAGCCGGGACAAACCAGAATAAACAAAATC
Organism: uncultured Pirellulales bacterium; assembly: GCA_964489215.1. Lineage (GTDB taxonomy): Bacteria > Planctomycetota > Phycisphaerae > Sedimentisphaerales > Anaerohalosphaeraceae > CAZAYB01. The sequence continues at coordinate 3,394 of CAZAYB010000043.1, read as the reverse complement.
AAAAACGCCGAAAAAACCGCATAACGCCAAAATGATTCAGTAAACTTATCCTTAATAAACAATCCTGCAAATTTCATATCAGCTCCTTCTTTATAACTTAAAATACAGGTTCAACACTGCCGTCTGCGTTAACCCTGCAAACAATAATTCTGCCTCTGCCGTTAATATTCTTAACCCTTATAACCTCACCAGCCCTCCCGTCCTGCATCGCCAGACCCTGAGCCGTTACCAATAAACCCTTCGTATCAATTTTCATTAGTACGTTCTCACGCCTCTTGATAATTATCGGAGACTGCGGAACACCAGCTACCATATCAGTAATTATACGCCCCCTGGATATAGGCTTGGTCGCTATCAAACCAAAAGGCGGAACAAACTCATTTTCCTGAGGCACAGGACTCTTTACTATCTCAACTGCGACATTATTCGCACTTAACATCTGACCCTGTTCAATATCAACACTGGCAACCGCTCTTTTCACATCATACATCCTGCTGAAAAGTACATCACGCTCGCCTTTTTTAACACCGTCCTGGATAACCTCAACTCGAATTTTGGTCTTGTTCCCGGACTGATACTTCCTCATTTTTGGAACCAACTTAACTTCACCCTCTTCACTGGCCACTACAAAATCTTCAGGTGCACGGACAAGAGATATCTGCGCCTCCTCATCATCCTTATAAGCTTTCTCAATAAGCTCACCTGCCTTTTCAACAATACTGTCACTTTCTATAGTATCTTCTTGACGCCTTACAACAACACGCTCTGCTCCGGTGATGTGAAGCTTGTCAATATCTATCTTCGCTGATACAACCCTGCTCTCTATGGTCCTGCGGTCAATAACTATCTTTTGACCGTTAACAGAAAACTGACCAAGCTCTATCGAACCCAGACGACCGACAAGCTCCGCCTCACCGTTCATGATGCCAATATCGCCAAGCTTCACCAGCTTCTTACCAATTACCTTGCTCCTGGGAAGGTGAAGCCTGGCCTCCTGATCATCATTGGCCAAAACCAAAGCCGAAAACATAATCATCAATATGCTCAAAAATATTAAGAAACGCTCCAAAAGCTGCTTGTCAACGGAAGGCAGAATTTTTCTGGACTCTGCCAGGAAAGCAAAATCAGATTCAAAAAGACTGCCCTGACCGCCAAAATATTTTTTTACTGGTTCCCGAAATATTGATAATTTTCTAATATTCATACAAAGCCTCGCTTAAAGGCAAAAACAACTTATTATTAAATTTAACTGCACTTGTAATCTATTTTGAAACCTCTGCAAAACCGCCTGTTCGATACTGACAAATAAAACTTTCCAAACAGTCATATCAGCTTGTACTCAAACTACCTGATCAGAATATTCATATTACGCAGCATCTCATCGCCTGCCTTAATTGCCCTGGCATTAATGTCATATCCCCGCTGAGCGGTTATAAGATCAACCAGCTCATTTACAAGTTCGACATTCGACTTTTCCAGATACTTCGAAAGCATCGTACCAAAACCATCCTGACCGGGTGTGCCTGTAACAGGCGCCCCGCTCGCCTCGGTCTCACGGTAAAGGTTTCCTCCTTCTGCGCTTAGACCTGCCGGATTAGTAAACCTTACCAGATCTATCGTGCCGACAACCTGATTGCCCGCCGGGGTGTTTACATTAACCGTCCCGTCCTGCGATATATCTATACTCGTAGCATCAATAGGAATCGTAAGACCGGGACTGACCTCAAGACCTGCCGCAGTAACAATAAGACCGTTAGCATCCATCTGCAAACTGCCGTCACGAGTATACCTGCTCTCGCCGTTAGCATCGGTAACCTCAAAAAAACCGTCGCCCTGGATAGCAATATCAAGGTCTCTGCCCGTGCTTTGAAGCTGACCTTCATTGAATACCCGGTTAGTAGAAGCAATACGGACACCGCTTCCTATCTCAAGACCGCTTGGAGCTGTAACTCCGCTTGCAACCTCTCTGCCTGCCTCGCGAATCTTAAGGTACAGCAAGTCCTGGAAATTAACCTGGCTGCGCTTAAAACCTGTCGTGTTGACGTTTGCAAGGTTATTAGCGACATTATCAACCATCGTTATCTGGGCCTGCATTCCTGTCGCCGCTGTCGAAAATGATCTAAGCATTTTTAACCTCCATATCTGAATTAACTATTGGCTACTCCAACCATAGTCTTGTTATTTTCTCTTTTGCGTTTGATTATATTCATATTCATCTCATAAAGCCGGGCAACCGACATCATATTAACCGTCTCATCCATAATACTTACATTTGACCTTTCCTGATAACCCTGCCTTACAATAGTATCATTAGCCTGCTGCTCACGTAAATTATCAGGAGCTTTGAACATGGAATTACCGACAAGCTCAAGCTTCTGTAAATCACCCTCATCAAAATTAACAACTTGTATCTGCCCAAGATTCGTGCCCCTTGCACTAACCATTCCATCATCAGTTATATGTATATCAGTATCAGGTGTATTTGGCGGAATTATGATAGGCCTGTTAACACCGGATAACAAATTGTTATGAATGTCTGTAAGCTGACCTGTTGCGGAGTTGAGGTGAAATGAACCGTTGCGAGTATACCGTTTGCCGTTTGGGGTCTCAAGAACAAAGAAACCCTTGCCCTGTAATGCAATATCAAGCTTGCGTTTCGTATTACTGAGCATGCCCTGGCTAAAATCAATACTGTCATGAGTAAGGATCTCACCCCCTGTCTGAGGAAACTTGCTCCCTTTGGTAAGATGACGCATAAGGACCCTGCTGAAATCATTAACCTTACGCTTGTAACCTGCTGTATTCATGTTCGCAAGGTTATTGGTCGTAGTATCCAGATCATTCGTCAGAGCATTAAGACTCGAACCAAGTATTCCGCCGGGACTAGCCATTTATCTTCTCCAGAACATTCTTATTAACCGATAAATCATCTTCCATCGCATAACCGATTGCAGCGTTATTCGTTGCCTTTACAAGTTCATCAACCGCAAAATCTGTCAGTCCCACAAGCTCTACACCTATCAGCCTGTGGTCACCTTCTTTGCGAATACCCCTGATTTCACCAACATCCTGAACAATCCGCTTTTCATCAAGCTCAAAAATTACAAGTATACGTTCACCGTTCCTTACATCCATATTTGTTTCGAGTTTAAGACCAGGCCCCGAAAGCTCTCTGACTTTCGCACGGTAAAACTCCGGAAGCATCTCCATTTTCCTCTCTTCCTCCCAGCTCGACCGTAAAGACTCAAACTTTGTAACCATTGCAGGAAGATCCACCGCAACACGCAAAAACCGCCTGCGGTTAATAAACCTGATTTTGTCCGAATGATTGAAAACAAGCTGGTCGCCATCGCTATGAAGAGCAAGAACATCAAACTCCCACACAGAAGCTCCC
>CAZAYB010000042.1:0-15692 GCA_964489215.1 uncultured Pirellulales bacterium | reverse complement strand
AACCAGATATTCAGGACTGACACACCATAGCATCATCTGCATATATGTTCTTTATTAACAGCTATTTAAAAATATTATTCTTTGTATCCAATAATTTCAAGACTGGAAAAAGCCAAAAGAATTTAACCGCAGCCGCCAAGAAATATTAATATTGCAACATTGCAATAGTATTACAATTTTTTATCCTTTAAAAATCATATATTTATGTAATAATTGACATTTTAGCAAAAAAAAGGCTTATTTAGGTTTTAAAACTCAATTATAGGCTGGCTAAATAATAATTATGACAGGTTTGTTAAGGAGCTAAAAATGATTTACCAGAAAATTATTTCCTTTTATTTATTAGCAACCGTAACTGTTTTTTTAATTCCCCCCTGCCGATCTGCGGATGAAAGGGATTTGCCGAATATAGTTTATAATCCTTCATTTGAGAAACTCGCCTTTATGCCGGTATTTTCCGGAGAAGAAATTGTCGCAACCGCGCAGGGAAATATTGGCAAACGCCCCTATTTCTGGGCCTGGAAAAAAGATATGATTATCGACTATCAACATGCCCGCTGCGGTAAGGCAAGCCTCAGGATTAACGGGCCGGCGAATAATTATACCAGAAGCCAAGTCGGATATTATGTATATGACCGCGGGAGCAATATTCGCCTGGTCCCCGGAGAGAAATATTTATTTTCAGCATGGGTTAAGACGCACAATGTAACAGGCAAGGGTATTAGAGTCAGGTTTCATGGTAAACCGAGTGTTGAAATCCCCTGGATTAGTAACGCAGCACAGTGGAAAAAAGTACAAGCCGAGTTTGTCGCACCCGTTGATATATCCGCACCCGGCGGCGATGTTCGGATAGAATGGGACGTCAATCAAAATGAATCGGTCTGGATAGATGATATCGCGATTGTGCCGGCTAGCGGTGTAATTAAAAAGGCGCCGGCGCCGATTATATCTCCCGACGGGGGAACATTTCAGGGAAGAAAGCGGGTAACTCTTGAAAGCGACCTGCCGGGAGCCGTTATTCATTATACTATTGATGGAAGCGAGCCGGACAGGTTCAGTGTTGAATATGTGGGCCCTTTTCTGGTGAGCGGACCGAGTGTGGTCAAGGCAAAGACCTTCCATACAGGCTATGAATCCACGACGAGTGAGGCGGTTTTTAATATAACCGCCAGGCTCGGCGATGGAGTACCGACAAACCCAATAGGCTACGGAACAGATGTTGAAAAATGGTGGAGCGAACATATATATAATCCATCATCACCAAACTATTTTGACAAACCGGTCATTTCGCCTGGTACCAGGATAAACGTAGCTCAGATACGAAAAAAATATCCCAAAAGCACATCGGCCGGGATATCCGAGGCGATAAAAGAACTGCCCAGTGAGGGAGGAGTATTGTGGTTTGATATGGAAAAAGGACCGTATGTTGTCGAAAAAGGATTTTATATCGAAGGTCGCAGCAATCTGCATTTCCTTTCGGACGGGGCCCGGATAACCATTAAAAAAGATGTTCTCTTTTTCCGCAGCAAGGACGCGGCCGACTGGAAAAGTTTTGTTCTTAATCCGGTTGAAAATTTTTATTTTAATAATCTTACCTTTACAGGCGACGGGAATAATGAAAGGGCATTGTATTTTCAAAACTGCGTTGATGTACTGTTTGATAATTGTACTTTCAGTCAATTCGGGAAAGGCCAGAGATATAACATAATCAGCGCCAATGTCAATACTGACAATATCTGGCTGAGAAACTGCGTTTTCAAGGATAACTCATCCGGTTTCCCCGTGTATTGGGACGGAGTGCATAACGGCGGCTGTATAAATTGCGATTTCAGCGGCGATTACGGCGGAGGGACTTTTCTGGTTTTTACCAACAATGACATGTCACCTTTCTGCGCCTATGAGCGTACCGGACAATATCTGGTTTTTGATTCATGTCAGTTTTCCGGTTACCCGGGGCGAAAGGGAAGAAACGCCCTTTCACTGACAGCATGTAATGTTCTTATTAAAAATAATACAGTTACAGGCCCATTCAATTCGTTCGTCAGCTGGAACGGCCGAGGCAAATCGAACACACAGCCAAGGCTGCACTTCAGCAGCGGTGGAATGAAAATTATTGCAAACGATATAAAAAATGTTGAGGCTGTTGTTGAGTTTCTCGGCGACCTTACTCAGCAGCACAGATTTGATCAATTGTCCATGGATAACCGTGTTTACAACAACAGAATCAGCAATATTGATTATTATTTTACATGGAACCCTGTGTCAAATCCGCACTTTCCGCCTCATTCCTGGCTCAAAAATATTTCTTTCAGTAACAATACAATCATCAATGACCATTTGCCGCAGGTAAGATTGTTCGCTGATTCTGAGAATGAAATTACAAGAATAACGGTTGCAAATAACAAGGAAATTGATGTCAAGGTGCTTGACCCTGATTCTATTAACCGAATAAGAAACGTTCACATCCAGGATAACAATATCAAGATCAGACAACCAGAATTGATCGTTGACCGCTATGGTAAAAAGCTAAAACATGAACAAATTCGATTTAAAAAAAATGAAATCACTTTTTAAAACCGCCGTTATCTTACATTATGCAGCATTAGTTTAATAGTGCTTTCATTTCATCAATGTTTGTAATACTGTGGTCACGACTCCAATAGGCAGTAAGTTTTTGGTCAATATATACCGAGACACTGTCACGCTCGGGTTTCAAAAGCAGATAAATCTGACTATCATTGTCTTCCTGGATGGTTTTATAGTTTGCGGGATGAATTTGATTGCCAGTCCAACCTGACATGTCATCGTTTTACCATTTATTTCAAACGGCGAGGTTTCTTTCATGCAGATGGTTTCATTTTTTATTCATCGCATAACTAAGCTATATGTTTTATTTTTAGATAATCAGTGTAAGTTTGTCGAATATATTCTTTTGAATAAACATAAAAACCGATAAAGGGCCCGGTAAATAAAACTCCCCAGGCCACATAAGATGAGTTTGATTTTCCCAGCAATCTAAAATTTTCATCACCATCGGCGTACCAATAATAGCAATTATCCTGTTCGGTAACAAGTTTTAAACTAACTCGATTTCCAGATTCCAAGGGTAATAAGGTTCGCTCATCGACCGCATCCCCGATTTTTTTTCGTAATCCAATCATTTTCTTACCATTTTTATATATCACATAAATATCCACATGATATTTATTATTACAAAAGAGTGTCAGGCCTGTTTCATCATCGGGCGCTTTAGGCTCAAAAGCGATTTCGGCAAGCGTGGTACTTTGATGCGCGGTAAGTCTAAAGCCTATCCATGAAGGGGATGCATTTTCATCAAGAGTTCGGTTGTTGGCGAAAAGACGCAGAGTGTTTGTATCCTTGTCGATTTGATAAAATGAATCTATCGGTTCTCGAAGTGAATTAAACACAAGCGGCAATTTGCCATCCCTGAAATCGGCCTCAAAGCCCGAGCTTGATTCCTGCTGAGTTGCTATTGGGCTCCTATCCATATATAACTCGACCTGACCGTTACACGATACAACCGGCCAGTCATCTTCAAAATCTACCGGCACAAGAAAAGTTTCCCTTCCGAGAAATGGAGCATTATTGGGGCGTGTTGCCAAAAAGACCATCCAGAAATTGCCCGACAAATCCTCAACAATATCCCCATGGCCGAGACATTGTATATCATGCCCCCACCGGTCGCGGTGGCTTAGAACAGGATTATGCGGACAGCTCTCAAAAGGTCCCCATGGATCGCGACTTCTTGCAACTGTAACCATGTGACCAACGCCTGTCTCTCCTTCGGCAAGGACAAGGTAGTAGTATCCCTTTATCTTGTAAAGATGCGGCCCCTCCGGGCATCGACCGCCAGTACCCGACCAGATCAGTCCAGGCGTATCCAATAAACGACCCAATTCGATATCTATTAATGATTGTACAATTCCGGCCTGACCATCTGTCCTTTGATAATAAACCTTACCATCATCATCGAAAAACAATGAAGGGTCAATACCGGGCTGGTCAATATATAAAGGTTCTGACCAGGAACCGAAGGGGTCGGCTGCGGTGATAATAAGATGCTTGCGTATTTTCTGGTTATAAGTGATAAGGTAGAAAACACCGTTGTTATATCTTATTGTAGGCGCCCAAATTCCTCCATCACAAGGTTCGTCGCGTAAATCCAGAAAGCGACGGTCCTTCAAGCCGTAATTGACCAGTTCCCAGTTAATAAGGTCACGGCTGTGATAAATCGGCAACCCCGGAAAAAACTCAAAGCTGCTTACAGCTAAAAAAAAGTCATAGTCCCGGCGGCAAATACTCGGGTCCGGATTGAATCCGGGTATGATCGGATTTTTATATCCATTGCCCATATATTTACCATTCGCAAAAATATCAGATAAATTACTTTTAAAATGTCAATGCTAATGTAACAATCTTATAAGCGGGTAAATCAACAGAAAGCAAATTCTTTTCGGGGTTCAGATCCCTTATTGTCTGTTCATTGAGGTTCAATAACTCGGCCTTTTCGATTGGCCTGTAAAACTCGAGAACTTCATTTATATTTTCTTGAGTCGGATTATTTAACCGAATAATCAGGCGATCATCATCTTCGGCAAATTTTACACAACTAACGATTGTCTGAGGGTTATTTATCTTAATAAAGCTCATTTCAAAAGGTAAATGGCCAACCGAGCCTTTCCCGTATTGTGCCGCAACAACAGGAAGCCTGTATCGTGACGATTCAAAAATCACCTGGCCCTGCTCGTAATTTCCTGAATGCGGAAAAAGTGAATACTCAAAAATATGTTCGCCGATACATTGAGATTCTTCCTTCTCATAACTCATGAAAACATCCTCATGTGCGGGAAAAGTTTGAGTAACTGCCCGGAGTAATGTCAACTCCATTTCTACCTGATCTTTGCGCCGTGTCTCAAACTCTTTAAGCCCCTTACTAAACAGGGCCAGACCCTGCACGGAATCAGAGATATCAACAAAGCCCTGCATTACTGACCTCATTAGTTCATTACCTCGACGGCCGTTTACGTTAGTAGCGTTATCAATATCGCGTTTGCGCACCTCGAACGGATTAAGAGAAAATGATTCCTCAGCTGCAATTCCGGTCGGGAACAAAACTGTCAATTTATGGTCCTTGCAGGCATTATCAAATTTTGTTTTAAAATCCACCCTTTTGGAATCCTTATTGACTGTAACATCGGTTATTAGTGTAGTTGGAACTAAAGAATCACTTCTGGATTTGCGGTCCATTGAAAGACTTTTTGGAATATCAAGAGTGATTTTTATACGCATTGTCGCTTTGAGGGCGGAATTTTCAAGAAAAGAAATTCGGGCCGCACAACCGGAGCTGTTTATAATTTCATTATTATTCGGAACTCGGTGTACCCACATGTCACCGCTGTCGCCAGAATCTGAAAAAACATTCAGGCCTGAAGTTTTATAACCTGTTTCTATATCCTGCAAAGACAATGAACCATTTGCAGCTGCCTCAACTTTTATTAAGCCGTTATCCAGAACATTAGGAGATTGTCCAATTGGGCCAAATGGAAAAGCGGGCGGTGCGAAAGGCATCTTTGCCTGATTCGGATCGCCTTTGATTCTTTTAACCCTGACTGTCCTATATCCAAACGCGGGGATGTCACCTACATAAGCGGAAATTTTTACCCTGTCACAGAAAACAGACTTTGGTCGATTTTCAGGATTGACAACTGCGATATTTACATCCTCACGGTCCCATTGATAAATATCCAGCCTTTCGCCGGAGAGTTCCTCAAGCCAGTAATCCTTGACATTTTCGCAGCGAGGAATATCGATTTGCAGATTGACAATTTCGCTGCGGTCATGCGCAGCAGGATTGAAAAAGGTAACAAGGATATCGTCATCATCAATTTGGGTTGTGTCGATTTGAGAAACTATCGCCTGCAAGGCTCGATTCGATAAACTCTCGGCAATTTCGCAAACCTGTTCAAGGCGATTACGGGTATCTCGAACAATCTGAGGGACTCCTGTTCCATGTATTGTGTCATGCGTCTGGCTTTGGAAAAGTAGTTTCCAGGAATAATTTAACAAATCCTTCGGATACTGCCTGGCTAACATCCCATTTAGAGCTGAAAAAGTTTCGGCATATTGAATAAGCTTAATTTCAGTCTCGTGGAGATACTGCTTTAAGGGAATATTTGCGCTCATAGTTTCAGAATGAAGTTTCCAGACCGGGCCATAACGCATTTCTCCATGGTATTCCATCAGGGAGTCTAAATTGACTTCTTTTCTGAACTCATCAAAATATTCCATCGCGTTACTATGCACAAGTTCAACGCCATGGCCCAGTATTTCATTGGCCCTTTTAATGGCCTCGGGTATCTGTGCCAAGGGGGCGCTAAAATCAATACCGTCAAAACCTAAAATGACGTTCGGGCAAACGCTCTCGGAGGCACTGTCTATGAGCCTTTTAATTGCCCGTGGAATTTGGCCCTCACGGATATGTATGTCCGGCTCTAATTCTACCGCATGTTCATTGCAGAATAACTCATCGGTTAAATGTGAAACCTTAGTTCCGTTATCAAAGCTGGCATTCCATCCCGGCAAAAGCATATCACCGCCAAGGATTACAGGTACAGTAAAATATACAAAGAAATTTACCCGATGATATTCTATAAGCCTGCTGGCAAGTGCCTTACTGCCGTCCGGCGATTTCCAGATAAACTCCGCTTTTTCAAAAACCTCCGGAGACCAGCCCTTGTAGAAAATAATCGTATCTATGTCAAAACCTGAATAAACCTGAGGCAGTTGTGCAATTTGACCGAATGAAAATATTGAATAGCCAAACTTCATTGGCTCGCCAAACTGTCGGCACAAGCGGTCACCTTTGAGCAGGTTACGTACAATACATTCCGGCTGAACCGCAAAGCAGTCAATCAATGAATACCAGGGCCCAACCAAAATTCGACCGTCAGAAATCAACTTCTTAAGCCGGTCCCGCATCTGAGGCTTAACTTCCAGATAGTCATCAATCAGTATCGACTGGCCGTCCATAGTGTAATATTTAAACTCAGGATCGGCCTCCATAATCTCTATAAGTTTGTCAATACAGTCAACGAGCATAGCCCGTGTTTTCTGAAAACTGTGCCTGTGTTCCCTGTCCCAGTGTGTATTTGAAAGTACATGAATTCGTTTTTTTGCCATATTCAACGCCGTTCCATTTAAAAAATAAGTAACGGAATCTGCTTTATAGGATCCGCTATAAAAAATATTCTGGCAACTCTAAAATGACCAATTCAAACAATTTGACTTAAACCAATTTCTCATTATATTAAGAGGTATTAGTAATATAGCAATAAATATTTTTACAAAAAAATTCGCTCGAGAGAGGATTTTTTGACCGACAAAAAAAACAAATTAAATTCCGGAGTGAATAATGCTTTTCATTAAAAGCCCCCAAAATACTGAGAGTCCTCACTTTGCCTGCTGGTTTGGAAACTTCTATGAACCTTATTTTTCCAATAGAGATGCCTGCGAAAAAGGCATAAATGAACTCAAAAAGATAGGAATGAACACCATCATTCTGGATTCTAAACTCTGGAGTGATTTTACGGCTTATTTCAAAGGAAACGAACCGAGCCAATATGTTCAAAGGCAAATTGAAATAATAGAGGTTTGCAAACAATTGAATCTCAAAGTGAGCTTTTTAGCGTTATATTACATAGGCGATAATTTGTACCCAGTAGTATATGACAACCCCCCTGAATATATTGATCAGCCCGTTGATTTGCATGGCAACAAGATTCCCGGATATCGCCACTGGGCGCAAAAACAACAAAAAAAGCAGGTCGAGCACTGCATGAATTTGCACAGAAAATTAGCCAAAGATACTATATGTCTGGCTCGCAATGAAAATCAACAGCAAAAAATACCTTTCTATTTTTATCATGATCCCGTTTTTACACCCTCGTTTGACGCCGACGGTATTGACCATTATCTTAAATGGTTAGAGAATCAATACACTGTTGAGCAAATAAATCGCAGGTATAAAATAAACGCTAATTCTATCGATGAACTTACTCCTGAGCAATATTGGGTTCATCCTGAAAAAGCCGCTTCAAGGTGGGATGTGCCGGAAAATGATGATTATCTTTATAACACTCAGGTCCTGTTGAAATATGCGGATAACCAGAAATACAAGATGTCGGTAATGAGTAATATGTTCTGCGACCTGGCATCGAAACTCCGCCAGAAAGAGCCGAGATTTTATCTTTATTCATCTATCAGCCAGTGGAAATATTTTTTCAATGACTGCCAAAACGCCTGGTACTGGGATGCGTCTCGAAGAAATGTTGATATCTGGGAAGCAGGCAAATCACTCGATTCACCGTCTTTTACAACCTTGCCCGCTGACTGTTTTTCTCAGCCCAACAGTTATGTAGTATCTGCGGAGTTGGCGATGTTAAGAAGCGCCGCAGACTTTAAAGATTTTATCGCGGGGCTTTTTCTCGGAAGATACCTTTACAATGACATCTACAATGTTTACAGCCCTATGGAGATGATACTGACCGCCCTGGCCGCAGGTGCGACGGATTTATATTTTTATGGTTATAACGGACTCGATGACGGAGGAAATTTCGGAAAATGGACCGATACTCAAAAATATTCAATCGCAAAAGGTCTGGAGTTTTTCACTAAGTTCAGAAAAATAGCCGCAAAAAGATTGAGGACTAAAAAAGCTGCTATAGTTTTTCCGCTGGCAACTTTCGCTCTTTACCATGGAGGATACGATCCGGTATCTTACGCGAAATACAGACATGACCTCCTTGGATGGTACAGACAGTTTGCCGACCTGGGAATAAACTGCGACATACTTCATCCGGCTCAGGTTAAACAAGGACAGCTAAATGACTACCAGGTTGCGATTTTCCCCGCTGACCCGATGTACCGGCTAATGCCGGATGAGCATTTTGAATGTGCTGTAAATGATTTCCTCAAGCAGGATAAAATGCTTTTACATTCCGCCTCATGCGCAGTACAGCATTTTATTGATATCCCGTCAGAAAAACATGAACCCGATTCCATAAACTGGCGGGAAAATATAACAACTGACTCGTCTTTGTTTTTGACTTATCCAAACGGCGAAATTCAGGCTGTTTATCGGAGCACAGACAAACCCGCAATCGTGTCAAATAAAAGAGGTAAGGCAAAAGTGATTTCATTCGGATTTGATTACGGCTATGCCTACACTTCAAATATACATCAGCCCGCCCCAGCGAAGTACGGCAAGGAAAATCACTACCCGCTCACTCTTCTTGAATATACACCTGTTGAAAAACTCATCTTAGAGAAGTTTCCAGGGCATCGCCGAAGCAGGGAAATTGAGATCGTGGAATTTGAAAACGGCACCTTAGTAATAAATCACAGCCCGAATGATCATAAACTGGAAACGGATACAAAGGCAAAAATCATAAAAACCCTTGAATGCGAAGACAAGAACCTCCTCGCTCCGCGCAATTGTGCATTTTTTCCTACGTGCCGAACTTTAAAAAGTACCGATAAAAAAAGACATATTAAACTGATAAATTAATCTCTGAAATAAAATAACGCAATTTTTTTAATTTCCAAGTCATTTATTTACGATATCTTATATAATAAAAATTTCACTTTATATAAAGTGATTGCATCACTTTTAAAAATTGTTTTGACTTTTCGCATTATTATTGTTAATTTAGATGGAAATCGAGGTGTTTGTTATGTTAAAAAGCAGTGAACAATTTACATCTTTTCTTGAATATGCGCTCAGCCAGCCGCCTTCGGCTGCCGGCCTGAAAGTCAAATCTTATCGGGCGCTGTCCAAAGAGTTTAATTTGAGCCATTCCCTGGTTAAAACAAGTTTAACTCAGTTAGAAAAAAAAGGGATAATCTTACGGCGTCACGGCAGCGGCACCTATGTGCGAAGGGTTCCAACTTCCCCAATAATTGATCTTCAGGATAAGGCCCCTTATATGGAGGCAGCGGCAAAAAAAATATTTAAAAATATTTCCCTCAAACACGAAAAAATAACACACAAATCCAAGCTCACACAAATAGGTCTCAAATTGGGAATTGTCGGCGTTACAAGATCAAACAATCCCCTGATGAATCAAATTCTACAGTCAATCGCAAATGAGACCGGTAAATACGGACACAGTTTGAGCACCCATTTTGTGGATACACAAAAAAACGAAAATGAAAACCTTCGTCTTTTAGATTCATTTATTTCAAACACAGAATGCGAGGGCTTTCTTGTAAACGGGCAATACGGGGGACCTGAACTTGAAATAATCAAGTCAATTAACGCTCCTGTACTTTATTTTCTTGCCGGCCGTCTGGTTGTTGGACATGAACCGATCGTAATGATTGACACCGCTGACGCTGTTGAAAAAGCGGTAGTGAAGTTTTACGAAAAAGGGTTTAGGAAAATTTCACTAATCGGCATAGAAAGTTCCTCACGACTTTACGGCAGATATGACACTTTTGCTTATGAAAAGGCACTGGACAGATGCGATTTGGATTATCGCAGCGTCAATCTTGTCAAATCAAGACCGCTGGACCTTAAAGACTCGATCAAGGTGATGGATGATGTTATAGAATCATCCCAAAGGCCTCAATGCGTTATCGTTTCGGATGATAATCTTATGCCAGGTATTACTCAAAGTCTGGAAAAACATAATATGGTGCCCGGCAGGGATATAGGGATAATAATATTGAGTAACAAGGGTATTCCGCTGCCCCAGGGTTATAACTGGAGCAGGTTTGAATTTAACCCTGAATATTTCGGCAAAACGCTTGTTGACAATCTTTTGTGGCTTATGCAAAACGCAAGCAGTGAAATGGAAAACCTCAATATTCTCGCTCGCTGGAGGAAAGGAGAAACAGATTCTTAAATAATCTGATTAAATTGTTTATCAAAGAAAGAAAGGAAGGGTATATGAAAAGGAAATCAAAATTACTTACTATTATTGGGGTTATAGTTTTATTTATGAACTCATCGGCTATTTGCGGATGGCACGCTGATTTGCTTCCTGATTACACCGAGGACGTCGAGCAGTGGTGGCATGAGCACCCTTTCAATGCAGAAGGACCAAATTACGATATGACCGTTTCTCATCCGACAACAACGGTAAATCTTACTTCCGGACAAAGCATCCAAAATGAAATTGACGCAGCCGGAGCGTCAGGAGTAACCATTTATCTCGCTTCGGGGAGTTATTCGAATTTCTCCGTTATCGGAAAAGACAACATACATATCATCGCCTCAGGAACAGCTACGGTAAATGTTACCTCTGAAAAATACTTTGCCCCCTGCAGCGAGGCTCTCGATTATCATCAGTTCAACTACGATGTTTACAACAGAAAACCCAGCAGCATTGCCTGCTTCAGGGACCCGATCAAAAATATTTATATCGAAGGAATAACTTTCGATGGCGGCGGGTCCCAGAGAGATTCACACTTTATGAAAGTTGTCAGGGGAATTGTATTCAGGGGCTGTACATGGCAGAACTTCAGCTATGTGGGCGAACATCATCCTGGCATGATAAACGGCCATGAAAAACTTGAAAACGTATGGTTTCTCGACTGTCATTTTGTGGGCACACAATATAACGGTTCTTATCTCGACGGACTGCACGGCGGAGGATTCGTAAACTGTGAATTCGAGTCGGGATGTTACCACGGCATACTTCTACTTACAAATGATGATTTCTCGGAGGATTTCAATGATGACGGGCATTGGCAGTGGAACGAGAAAAGAAACGCCCAGTACAATGTGATTGTGGGAAATATTTTTGACGGTGTGCCGGAGGATTGTATTGATATAAATCAGGGAGGAAATATTCTTATCAAGGACAATGTGCAGCTTGGAAGCAGTCAAAGATTTATCTACTCAACGGACAGATGTTCACAAAGATGGCACGACCTTTTTTATGAGGGGCTGTATAATAGAATTCTCGACAATACAGTAAACAGCTGCGGAGTGTTTTATGAGGTAAATTCAAGGGAATTTAACTGCCCCGAATACTCATCGTGCCACAACTACGGCAAACTCGGCAAATATCAGGTTCGTGGAAACGATGTCAATTGCACAACCTTTGTATATTCCCATGGATTTACGATTTATGATCCGCGTTTTGTAGAAGACAACAGAATCAACGGCTCAGGTTCGGCACTTACCGACTTCGTAAACACACCGCCTGCGGTATCAATCACCAGCCACACAGACGGCCAGAATATCCCTGTTGCAACAGAGGTCACCCTTACCGCATCGGCCTCTGATTCGGACGGCAGCATCGATACAGTTACTTTCAGAATTGACGATGTTATTATCGCCGAAGACACTGCATCACCTTATGAAGCTATATGGATGCATGACACGGTAACGCTTGGCGAACATAAAGTATCGGTTGAGGTTTTGGATAATCACGGAAAGAAAAACTATCATTCGATTACCTTAAATGTGGTTGATACAGAAAATACGGACCACCAGACGATTACGGGGCTTCCCTTCCAGATCAATTCTCCGGTGGGAACAACGGTAACTAAATATTTCAACCTTGATCTAAATGGCGCAACGACGGCAAATCTGTATTTCGAAGCATTTGACATTGATGACCAGACCGAAGCGAAAATGTATATTAACGGGAATTTGGTGGATATACCCTGTTACGCCATAGCCCCGGACGGACCACACAGTGATGCCCGTGATATCGATTTGAATATTTTAAACGACGGACAAAACACGGTTGTATTTGAATTTGCGAACGCACCTGACGGCACCACAAGATGGGACGTAAGGGATTTTGTTATTGCTGTTTCCTATTCCGGTAATAGAACGGCTAAACCCGTTTTGACCCCGGCCGGAGGACAGTATCAGTGCTATGAAGATATTACAATGCAGACCTCCACAACCGGCGCCGATATATGGTACACGCTCGACTCGAGTGAGCCGGTCGAGTCAGGTGCCAATTCGTATCTTTATTCCTCCGCGGTTCATATAAATTCCGACACAACGGTAAAAGCAAAAGCATTTAAAAGTGGAATGGACCCGAGTTTTACGACAAGTGAAAACTACACTATATTCCAGAAAAGAAATCCGGACATTGACGGCGACAGTGATGTTGACATAGACGACCTGGTCGATTTTGCCCAACAATGGCTCTTAACAAGCTACGGTTTGTCCGCTGATTTTAGCTGTGATGATTCCGTGGATTATCTTGATTTTTCCGATATGTCTTTAAACTGGCAGCCGCCGGTAACCGGAACTTTTATGCAGGATAGCAGCACTCAGGGAATAGTTTCGATCGAAGCCGAGAATTATAACTCAAAAGCGACCGGCACTTCCGCTACGCAATGGCAGTTCATAAACTCACCCACAGGTTATTCGGGTAACGGCGCTATGTCTGCTTTGCCCAATACCGGGGTCAATAATGATACCGGCTATGATACCGCAAGTCCGGTGATGAACTATATGATCGGGTTTGTTAAAACGGGCACACATTATGTCTGGATTCGCGGTGGAGGAGACAGCGGAAGCGATGACTCTGTCCATTTCGGCATTGACTCAACACCCGTTTCTACAGGACATCGATTTGATATCAATGAAGAAATCGGCAACTGGGGCTGGAGCAACATGGCAAACGGAGCTACAGCAACTTTTAACATATCGGCAACCGGGACATATACATTCAATCTCTGGATGCGCGAAGACGGCGCAAGGGTCGATAAAATAGTAATAACCACCGACTCCGGCTATGTTCCCAGCGGAACGGGCCCAGCAGAAAGCCAGAGACAATAACATAAAAAATGTCAGTAACTGTAGATTTGTGAAAATTATAGAAAGTTTCCATTATCAGAGAGAGGAGGGAGTATAGAACAAAATTTGTAACGTTAATGACCCAGCATGTCAGTTTAATTTTTTATTAATTTTCAGTATGGAGGATTTTAAGATGTTAAAAAAAACAGTTTTAGTAATTTGTGTAGCAATCGGATTTATTTGTGCAAACCTAAGTGCGGATATTATTGCTGCTGCCGGCTTTGAAGATAATAACCTCGGCGCTCTTGCGGGACAATCCGGAGGCACCGGGTTCCAGGGCACATGGGATGCCCAGTCCGCTTCGGGCACGGCTTCTGATTTTACCACCGTCGTCGAAAAAAACATGAGCTATTCAGGCTCTAACTTTACGGTCAACGGCGGAAGCAATGCTGTTCAATTCAGCTCAACTGGTAACGATATAGATTTTTCAGCAAGCAGACAACTTACTTCTACGATTGGTGCCGGCTCGGGCAGTGATGAAGCTGTTTACTATCGTTTTATCATGAACTATGCTCAAAATGGCGGCGCTGAAGGCGGAGACCGCTGTCTTGTCAGCCTAACTGCGGAAAGAGATAAAAGCGGCAACCCCTGGTGGGCAAAACTTCGGGGCGGTTCAAACCTGACTGCCGGTGCCGATTGGTATCTTAAAACAGACGGACAATCAAACGCTTTTGGCCCTGACAGTTATTCACCTGGCAGTGATGTTCATATGGTTGTAATAAAAGCGTTCAAACATGAAACCAGAACGTCTTTCAGCCGTTATACAATGTATCTCGACCCAACAGATAAAAACATCGAGAGCGGAACATATTCATCCTCTATAATCGGCGGCTACTATCCGACTGAACTCGGGTGGGTCGGTCTTCTGGGACGCACCCTGGACGCAGGCGACCTGTATTATGTTGATGACGTTGTCGTAGCAACAACATGGCAGGAAGCTGTAACTGGCGTTCCCGAACCTACTACAATAATACTTCTTTCTATGGGCGGTTTAGCTCTTAGAAGGAGAACTAAAAAAGCATAGCCCTAAACGTTGTCGATTTTTGGCGAATCCCCGGACAGGCAGGTCTGATATTTAACTTGCCTGTCCCTTTTTATTAAGTATGATAAATTTTGCTTTTTATGGTATAAAAAACATTCTCACTCGATAACAAAATGGTTTTTTATGGTCTATGTTATGTTTTAAGGCTGTTTAGATGCTTGCTTCAAAGAAATTAGATTTCATAATAGATATGGTTCATCATAATCCCGGTGAGGAAGAATTTGAGACATCTTTTCTCAGGCCGGACAAGCTCAAAAACTATGGATATAACGGCCAGGCTTTTAAGTATATAAACTGCGCGGTTGATTTTTCAACAATTGAAAAAAACCTTTTTAATTCAAGGCAGGAAAAGCAATATATTTCGAAAATAAAAAAGCGGATAAAAAAAGATATACAAAAGGCGCGAAAGAAAAATCTAAGCGTTTTTTATCATATAGACCTTTTTGTCCTGCCAAAGAAACTTGTCTCAAAATACGAAAATAAAATTTGCGATCCTCAAACGGGAAATATATGTATTAACATGCCCGAGACATTGCGAATTCACGAAATTCTTTTTGATGAAATTTTCACTGAGTTCGACATTGACGGTTTGGTAATTCGAGTGGGCGAAACATATCTCTTTGACTGCCCTTTTCACACTGGCAACGGTGCCGTAAATTACAACCTTGACCCGCTGCATACAAACAAGGAAAAGATGCAGTTTGTCAATCTTCTGCGATTTCTCCGAAAGCATATCTGCCAGAAACACAACAAATACGCCATTTTCAGAACGTGGGATTGTTTTCTCGACCGCTTCCACGC
>CAZAYB010000041.1:12925-15931 GCA_964489215.1 uncultured Pirellulales bacterium | reverse complement strand
AAACAGCTTATAAAAATTTTACAGATTTT
Organism: uncultured Pirellulales bacterium; assembly: GCA_964489215.1. Taxonomy (GTDB): domain Bacteria; phylum Planctomycetota; class Phycisphaerae; order Sedimentisphaerales; family Anaerohalosphaeraceae; genus CAZAYB01. The sequence continues at coordinate 15,902 of CAZAYB010000041.1, read as the reverse complement.
CTTATATACCAGGTGTCTAATTGAACCGCCGTTCATTTCCCCCAAATTCAGCCAAAATCCACTCCATCTTTTCTTTTGACGATTCACTTACCCAGGCTATAATAAGGACAAAACAAACATTAAAAAACAACTGCGAAAGGACATAAATGGCTCTTTTGAATGTAAACATTGACCACGTCGCAACCGTCAGACAGGCAAGAAAAACTGACGAGCCAAGCCCTGTCTGGGCCGCCGTAACTTGTGAACTGGCAGGAGCTAACGGCATAACAGTACACCTCAGACAAGACAGAAGACACATCAACGACAACGACGTTCAACTGCTCAGTAACACTGTCGCAACAAAGCTGAACCTTGAAATGTGCCTGGCCGAGCCCATCGTAAAAATCGCTGAAAAAACAAAACCCGACCAGGTAACCCTCGTCCCCGAAAGACGCCAGGAACTGACCACAGAAGGCGGCCTGGACTGCGTAAAAAACCAAAAAAGTCTCGAACAGATAACAAAAAGAATGCACAAAAAAAACATCCTCGTCAGCACCTTTATCCTGCCAGATCCCGAACAGATCCTCGCCTCGGCACAGGCAGGATGCGACGCGGTTGAACTGCACACAGGGCCATACGCAAACGCCAAAACCGATAAAGCAATCGAAAGAACCTTAAATCAGCTAAGAGACGCCCGCGATATCGCAAGAACCGCCGGTCTGATTGTACACGCGGGACACGGCCTGACGTACCGAAATATCGCACCGGTCGCAATGATTGAAGGTCTGTGCGAATTCAATATCGGCCACAGCATTATCTCAAGGGCAGTACTGACCGGACTCGACCAGGCCACCAGGGAAATGATAAAGCTCATCGATAAATACAGCCCAAAACAAATATGATAACTTTTGCTTTGAGAACCGGCAAAGTCCATGTTATCCTTGAACCGGGAAATGTTGACTGCTAAAATTAAAGAATAACCGCATTCATATACAAATAACAAGGGAGTATAAAATGTTCACAGGCTCAATGGCAGCTTTAATAACGCCTTTTAACGATGGAGATGTAGATTACAACACGCTTACTGAACTGGTCGAGTTCCACCTGAAAAGCGGTACCGATGCCCTGGTACCCTGCGGCACCACCGGCGAATCGCCAACCCTTAGCCATGACGAACACAAAAAAGTCATTGAAACCGTTGTAAAGGCGGTTAACAAAAAAATACCGGTAATAGCAGGTACAGGCTCAAATTCTACCGCAGAGGCAATCGAGCTGACTGAATTCGCAAGAAAAGTTGGAGCTGACGGCTCTTTGCAGGTCTGCCCGTACTATAATAAACCCACGCAGGAAGGCTTCTACCAACACTTTGCAGCTATCGCAGAAGATGTCAACATTCCGCTGGTCCTTTACAATATACCAGGCAGATGCGGAGGCAAAGGACTTACCCCCGAAACTATTGCTCAGCTGGCGAATGACCATGAGAACATTGTCGCAATAAAAGAAGCAACAGGCTCAATGGACCAGGCGAGCGAAATAGCTCAAAAAAGCGATATAACAATTCTCTCAGGCGACGATTCTCTTACACTGCCTTTGGCGTCAATCGGCGCAAAAGGTGTAATCAGTGTCGTAGCCAACATAGTACCGTCGGATGTAAAAGCCATGACCGATTTGATACTGGAGGGTGATTTTATTTCTGCAAGAAAATGGCACAGAAAACTTTTCTCACTCAGCAAAAACCTTCTTACAATGGCAACTAATCCGATCCCCATAAAAGCTGCCATGAGCATAATGAATATGGCATCGGATGAAATGAGACTGCCAATGACGCCGCTTGAAGATGACCAGAAACAAAAGCTCGAAAAGATACTCGTCGAGTACGGACTGCTTTAAGGCAGATAGTATTACACAGTGGTTAAGGCAGGGTCCTGAGTCATATTTCTGTCATGATTTTGTACAGCGGCACTATAAACTTTTATTAGTCCGTCAATCATTTCGCTTACCTTGTTTCTGTCGCGCAGGTGCTGCTGGGCGCTGGCAGCTATTGAGCGGGCGAAATCCTTATCGGTAAGCAGTCTTTGAAGTGCGTTATAAATACTCAGTTCATCTTCAGGGTCGAAGGTGACCGCGGTCATGGAATCCTTGAGCAGTTCCGGGTCGTCTTTTTCCGAACATGCTATGGCCATGCCCACACTCATTGCCTCGAGAAGATTTGATCTGTCCTTTAAAACCGGTTTTGGCTGAATGAAAATATCGGCACCCGACATTATGTCCCTTAACGGGTTCATTTCCGGTACTACCGTTACCAGCTGACCGAGTCCGAGGTCCTTTATCATTCTGTAAAGTTTTCTCTCTGCTCTTCCTTTGCCCATTATTGCCATGATAAATTCATGGCCATCGACTGCAAGATGCCGAACGGCATTTAGCAGGGCCTCAAACTGATGATGGTCATTCAATCTCCGGGCGACCAGCATACTTGTTATTCTTTGAGGGTCATTGAAAGCAGCGCATTTGTCCTCTACGAATACACCCATCGGGATATAGGATATTTTTTGTTCGCAGCTGTCAAACTGTTTTTTGAGCAGACCCTTTCTGTTATCTGAGCTTAGTATAACAGAGGCACAATTGGGGTCGTTCAGAGCTTTTTTAAGTACCTTCCTTGCAGCTGAGTCAATTGTAAAAACATAGGGAACATTTAGTTTTCTGGAAAGAAACTGGGTCAGTGAAAGTTTTTTTGGTGAGAAACAGTGCAGAACGGTAGGTGCGAATTTTTCGAGCTGAGAAACCAGAACTTCCCTGTTTCGGTGCCAAAGCAGCGGAAAAGCAAGCTGAGGATAGCGTATAATTGTTACCGAAGGTGAAATTATTGGCCCGACATGGCCTGGCGGAGGGATAATTATACAGGACTGGTGAGAAAAACCTGAAAAAGTCGTAAAAATTCTCCTTAAAGCATCGCTGTAGAGGTTTATCCCCTGCAGATCGACTATAACAGCAGGTTTTA
>CAZAYB010000041.1:5827-12825 GCA_964489215.1 uncultured Pirellulales bacterium | reverse complement strand
AAAGCATCGCTGTAGAGGTTTATCCCCTGCAGATCGACTATAACAGCAGGTTTTACCTGAGACTTTATATCATTATTTAAAGCTTGTGTTCCCATACAAGTAATTCAAAGCTGAAAAATACAGTAAAGCACTGAAGCGAAAGGCCTATTCACCTCTTTTTTCCAACATTTTGTTTAATTGTTCCACTTCTCCGGGTTTCATATGATAGCATCTGCTGTCATCGGGAAACTGACCTGATCTGACGTTTTTTGAGTAACTTTTAACAGTTTCGACAATATCTGGGCCAATCTGACCGAATTTTTTAGAAAATTTTGGGCCTTTTCCCTGATTGAGCCCGAGAATATCGGAAATGATAAGTATCTGACCATCACAATCCGGCCCGCTTCCGCAACTTATAACAGGCAGCTGTGTTTTTTTTGTTACAATTTTCGCAGCTTCTCTTGCGACCCCTTCCAAAAGCAGGCTCATTGCACCTGCTCTGACCATTTTATCAGCAAGCTGACACAACTGCAGTGCCATTTCAGCAGTAGTACCCTGAGCCTTTAACTTGCCAGCCATTGAAACCGATTGGGGCCTTATCCCGATGTGTGCCATTACGGGTATCCCCGCATCGCTAACTGCCTTTACAATATCAACTTGCGACTCATTAGCCTCTATTTTCACCATTTGGGCCGATGCATCTGTAAGGAACCTGCCGGCATTTCGGACCGCATCAGCTCGGGAGGTCTGATATGAGAGGAAGGGCATATCGGCTACAAGGAAAACATTTGGTGCACCCCTTCTTACTGCGGCTGTAATTTCCACCATGAAGTCCATTTTAACAGGCAGGGTGTTAGCAAAACCTAATAATACCTGAGCGGCAGAATCTCCTACAAGAATCATATCCACATCGGCATCAGCTACCAGGGCCGAGGTGGTATAATCATAACAGCTTACGGCGGTTATTTTACGCTGGCCGTTTTTGGCAGCGAGCAGGTCATTAATTGTAAGTCTCTTGTTCATAAGCACTTTCAATAAACAATAACAAATAACAAAGATAACTTGAAATCAATAACTAATCAACATAAAAATACGCTGGTGACAGTAAAATTGTACTTGAAAAGGAACAAAAACAGAAAAATTTTAAAATTATCACAATTTTTATTTGACTTTTGCGAAATTTGTGTCATATTTTTATTAAAGATTTCCCTTATTTAAATCGATATACTTTTAGAGTCAGTTCAGATAAGTTCCTCAGTATGACTAAAAGAAATAATTATTACAATACATACAGCTTTTCATCACCCTCCTCCGAAGCCAGGTTCTGATTTTTTTGGAATCTGGCTTTAATATGCGCCCCGGGGCAGATAAGGGGGCAAAATAAAGGTGGGCATTTATTCAGGGCATCTATTCAGGGCATTTATTCAGGGCATCGGGGCCAGTCAAGGGGGTAAATCAGGTGGGCCAGATAAGGGGACAATAAAGGGCGGAGCATTGTTTCAGGGGCAAATCAGGTGGGCCAGGTAAGGGGACAATAAAGGGCGGAGCATTGTTTCAGGGGCAAATCAGGGAGATATCATTTAAGGCAGTCATTCCCTAAGGTTCCAGAAGATCATCAATGTTAAGCGAATCTTTTTGAAATCAGCAATTTTAATCGAGATATGACGGCAGATTTTCTTCGAGTATTTCGTATTCCGGCCGATTTTTTTGAGGCAGTTGGAGCGGTTTTGCCTTTTTTATCTCATTGAACTTTCTTGTCTGATATTTTGTAAGACCTTTATACTCATGTATGTGAGGACTTATCATTACAAGCAACTCAGAATTGCTGATAATTTTTTTATCATGACTGAACAAAGCGCCGATCAGGGGTAAGTCGCCGATGAGCGGGACCTTGTCCTGGCTAAGTGTGGTTTCCTTTCTTCTTAGCCCTCCTATAACTACTATCTGTCCATCTTCCATGAGCAGTGTAGTTTCGACTTCTCTGCTGTCTATAACCGGGACACCATCGTTTGATGAGCCAGTCTGAACGCTTTGCTCGGGTCTTATGCTCATCATTATATTCTGTTCGTCTGTCAGTGTTGCTTTTACGAGCAAAGTTACTCCGACTTCCTTGAATTCTGTGGAGGTTATTGCGTTTGCTCCGCCTCCTCCTCCTGTTGATTTTGTAACTTCCTGGTATGGTATTTCTTCTACGGTTTTAATTATAGCTTCCTGTCCGGAGACGACCAGTACTCTGGGGCTTGCGAGTATTTCCACGTTTCTTGTCTGCTGGAGAGCCTTGACTGTTACGAGTATGCCGTTTTGGAGGAAACCCCAGACTCCGCCAGATGCCAGGGTTGCGGGTATAAGGGTCTGGTTATATACTTTGTTCCATTGTGAGCCAGTGTTGTAGAAGGATGAATTTCCATCGGCATCTACTCCTCCAAAAGGAATATTGTTGGTATTTTTTATTGACTGGTTCGGCCCGAACAGGAAGTTCCAGTCAACGCCGACTTCGGTATCATCGTTTAGTTTTACATCGAGAATGACAACTTCGATGAGTATTTGTTTTGGGGTCTGGTCGGCTTTTTTGATCTGCTTTACAATCCAGTCTACTCTTTGTCTGGTGTCAGCGATAATCAGCGAATTTGACTGTGTGTCCACAGCTACCTCACCTACTTCACTGTTTAGCTTTCTTACCGCTCTTTGCAGGTTTTCAGCTTCCAGGAACTTGAGCATTACGGTTTGTATATATAGCGGAGCCGATAAATTCTCAGCTGAATAATGTAATTGCTCGTTCTGTTTTTCTTCCAGAGATACGAATTTACTGATGAAACTTTTTTCGGGTTTAGGCTCAGGAGTTACCCTTTTGAAAGGATTTGCCTTTCCTATGACCTCATCAAGTGTGCCTTTTTCGGAGCTGTCGCTTTTTACCGAGCCGGCGTAGCTTATGATGAATATGATTGTACAGCATATTATTAATCTTAATATTTGTCTTTTACTCATTTTAGTATCCTTTATCCTGCAAGACATATATGACTATAGTAAGTCCGTATACCAGCTGCTGGTCGCTATCAGACTGTGCGGCGACTTCAATTTCTCCAATGGTGACTTTGTGTGACATGGAGCCAAGCTGAGTGAGGAAATTTATGAAGTCATCATAGGCGGCCTGTATAACCAGAGCAGTTTTACGGGGTTTTATAAGTTTGCTGTTTATAGTTTTCGGAGAATTTTCCAGTGCGACCTGTGAGAGGAGGGTGCAGTTGTTTTTTTCGGCTATTTTTGGCAGGCTGGTGAAGAATTGTACAGTGTCCCCGGGGTAGAAGAATTTTTTTTGCAGCTGTTTGTATTGGTGTTTCAGTTTTGTCAGTTTCTGCTGATTGTTTTCGATTTCCTTTTGCAGGAGGTCGATCCGACTTTCTTTCATGGAGACAATCTGATTATATCTTGAAGCAGCCTTTAAGCTTTGCAGGTGCGGGGAGAGCATCCACTTGAAGCTTAATGATACTGCAGTAATTATTACGGCAATTGTCACAAACTTTTTTGCGTAAATTCTCAAGTTGTCTTTAAGGTCATTTAACATTTTTGGAGTTTATCCTTTTGTCAGCCATGGAGCAGTTTATTACGAATGCAAGGTTTGTTTTTGCTTCAGTTTTTTTGTTTGTTCTTGTAACGACAGCGGAGTTAATGAAATCGGATTCTGATAAGAGTTCAGCAAAAAGGCTGATGTTTTTGTAGTTATCGCCGATGCCTTCAATGTAAAGGCTTGTATTGTCAGAGCAGTTCATTTCTGTGATGTATACTGCTGATGGTATGCTTTTTCGAAGGTCGTCGAATACGACTGCCCAGATTGCACAATCGGCATACATATTTTCTGATTGAGTTTTTTGGAGCTTTCTGCTTATCAGGTCGATTTCTCCGGAGAGTTCCTTTCTTGTGTTTACAAGCTGTTCAACGGACAGTTCCTTAGATTTTGATTTTGATACGGCGGTTATTTTTTCCTTTTTACGAAGCTGATATTGAATCGATCCGGTTACCAGCAGTGTAGTTAAAAAAACGATTGTCAGAGCTGCGGCAGTTAATCTGAAACATTTTTTGGTTTCTCGGTTTTGTTTAGCCTGTATGGGCAGAAGGTCTATTCTTACGTTGTGTCCGTGAATTTGGCAATATTTCATTGCCAGTCCTGCGGCGACTGCGTTGGCACTGTTTATTTCCTTATTTCTTTCTATGTGCGTGTCATGGTAGATGGTTTCCTGGGTACAGATTGCAAGGTTTGTTTCAAAGTTTTCCCTGACGGCGTTTCTTAACTGATCCGGGCTGGTATTGCTGTTTTCACACGATATTATAATTTTCCACTTTACCGGGTTTTGCGGTTCTATCTCGAATTCATAGAATTTTGTTACAGCACTGATCTCTTCTATACATTTATTTATGATGCCTTTTTCGGTCATGTCATTTTCGAGGTCCACTTTTCTTATGAAGTCAATGGCGACTCTTTCGAAGACGGCGGTGTTCATGTTGTCATCACGCAGGAGTATGGTCAGCACCTTTTCATTATACTCGTTTGCGATGTGCCTGCTGTAAATCGCTCTTGCGAAGGCGGGTATCGAGAGGTCTATTGCGGTTATTTCGAGCCTTGCGATCTGGGCAGCCTTTAAGAGCGAGTTTATATTTTCACGGTCTGTGGCGGCGATGAATATTCTTTCCTGTGCATCGGGGCCAACGTCATCGGCTCTGCAGTAGTCGAACTCAATTTCCTTTGTTCTGAGCAGAGGGCTGTGTTTTATTTCGTTTTTTACATAGTTTGAAATATTGTCAGGGACCTCCGGGGGCAGGTCTACTATCATGTTCAGCGTGTTCGGGCTTGACATTGCGACAACTGCTTTTCTCAGGGTTATTTTGCTTTTGTCGAGCAGTCTTGCGATGGCCTTTCCGAGAGCGGGTATATCGTTTATGTGCCCGTCAACGATGATGTCGTTAGGCATTGCAGCGGATGCAGCTTTGAGTATTTTCAGCTGAGGGCCTGTGCTTTTGAGCTGTACGAGGCTTATTTTATTACGGTCGATGTATATACCCAGGCCGACTTTGGGAGCGTCAGATTTTTTTGATTTGTATTTTCCCGGGAATATATTCATTCGTTTATCCTGTAATTGTCAATCGTTATGATGTGGGGGTTTTGTGAACTTATTGTTATCCGGGCGGCAGTTTCTGCGACAAAGCCTGCATCTGTTGAAGCGGTTGAGGTAACAGTCAGGTTTGGCTGTGATCCTTGGATGATAACGGTATATTTTCCATCAGCGAGGGGTTTTTCGGTGAAGCCCATATTCCATGAGGAGTCATTTCTAAGTTCCGCAAAGGCGTCGTTTAACCCAGCCTGTGCAATGGTAACGGCTTTTTGGGCGTTTAGCTGGTTATTTGCCAGCATCATTTCTTCGGTGCTTATCTGGAGCATTCCGCTGACGAACATCGAGAGCATTGCAATGATGAAGACGACCATGAGCATTACTGATGCTTTTTTGTTTTTGTTATTATTCATTATCATTCCACATAATCGAGATCGATATGAAAAGCGCTTTTTGTTGATGTTTCTATTTTATTGCCAATAAAAGTTCCGCAAAAGCCTGTGTTTCCATTTGAAACAAGACTTCCATAAGGATTCTGCACCAGTGCATAAACTATAGAGTTTGAATTCAACTGGAAATTTTTATTATACCCGAGCATATATATTTTCAGTTTTCCGGGGTCGGCAGTATTATAATTAAGTTTAGAAGTTGAGTTAGTACTAAGAGACCCTTTGACATAGAATTCGAGGCTGGAATTATCACTAATGATAATTTTTCCATTAGAGTTAAAAGTAACATTGCCTTCACAAAGTACTTTTATATCTCCGACAACTGTTATATCAGCTCCAATTTCCAAAGAATTGAAATGCTGGTCTGTGTTCCATGTTCTTGCAAGGCCATAGAAATATTTAGTTCCGCTGCTGGGAGGCATGGAAGGAGGTTCAGAAAGTTGGGGCATTTCGATTTTTTCATCGAGCACTCCAGTTTCACCTTTAATTTCAGACTGACCCCATAATTGAATAACGACATCGGGGTTTCCAGAAGGGCCTACCAGGACATTACCATCAATATAAGACTCAGAGGTAAGCAACACTCTTTGCGGAAGTGTTGAATTTATAGAGACGGTTACATCTCCAATAATGTTTGTTCCCCCGTAGGGTCCATTTGAAGAACGGAAGCCATCAATATAACTTTCGCTGTATAAAGTGATAGATTCATCCACGGCTAAAGCTGGGGCTGGGTTTGATTGTTCATCTGGATTTACGGACAACAAATAAACAATAATTGGAAAAGCCCTGTCAGGTCCATTACCGGAGTTTGCAAGCTCGCACTGAATTTTCACAAACTGTGTATTTACTACTTCCTGAGTTTGATTTTGCAGGTCCTGAAGATGATAGCAGTTAAAATTGAAACAACTTACCGGTCCTGCGAGGGTTTTGAGGTTTTCGGGTGTTCCAAACTGTACCATGTTGTCATCAGTGAGCTGATATCTTGATTCGGTTCCGTCCTGGTTTTTGAACTGAATGTAACCGAGGTTTTGTGAAGGTGGGCTTACGTCAGTGACTTCGACTGCTTTTGAGAGATTTAGCCTTATGTGGTCTGTAAGTACTCTGCCGTTTTGAATAGTTTGTGCGAGGGCTTGTTTTGAGTCCCAGCTGTTGTATATATTATTGAACTGCGGAACGAGTGCGGCAAAGACTATGGCTATGACAGCCATAGCGATTATCATTTCCATTAATGTCAATCCATTGACGCGACAACCCTTTTTTGTCCTTTTCATGTATTTTCCATGTAAACGGAACATTAGCCCTGTTGAGTTTTTATCGGCTTAAAGGGTTGTTTGATTTTGCATAAAAGGAGTAATTTATTAATCAGACAAGGTGGCTGTTTTTTTAAAAAAAAGTTAATTTACGTTTTATAGATTTAATTTTTATAGGTCGTAAGTTTATGTTCAGCAATCAGGTATAATGTTTTTTT
>CAZAYB010000041.1:0-5727 GCA_964489215.1 uncultured Pirellulales bacterium | reverse complement strand
TATGACTGGTCATAGTTGTAGACTGAGTCGGCATAAATCTGATCGATTTTATTTCTTGCGAAGTTTAAGCTTCTTGTCTGGCGTTCTATTCTTGATGAAGCAATGTGTGAGCCAGTTAGAGCTTTTAATATCGGCACCAGTGCGACGACAAGCAGAGCAGAAGCTACCACGACTTCAACGAGTGTAAAAGCTTTTTTATTTTTTCGATATTTTATTGCAGCTGTTTTTGGCATTTTACAGAACCTGTCGATTCAGTAACAGAGATATCATAATAAGCGTTTTCTGAAGAGACGGTAATTTGGGATCCGCTTTGCGGTATGAGATTTCCAAGCGGTCCGAAGCTGAATTTATTCTGTCCTGATATATTGATTTCGGGGTCAAGTTCAAATTGATCTATCAGGTGAGCGTTTTTCATGTTTGTTATCTGAATGATGTAATTTTGATCGTTTTGTACGAATTCGAGCTGGAATCCCTGCTGGTTTACAGCTGCCTGAGAAATTGCAAGCCTTCGAGTTCTTCTAAGGCTTGTTACGATTCTATTTGCGGTAATTTCGGCATTTGTTTTGTTAATTGAAGCGAGGTTCATTCTTGGAATAGCAATTGCTGAGATTACACCTATTATCATCACAACGAGAATGAGTTCTGTCAGGGTATATGCGTATTTTCTTTGATTTTTCATGACAGCAATTCTTTTCAGTGACTGCATATTACGCGATGTTTTGAGTTCATTGTGTATGTTCCTCCGAGTGGACATTTTGGCGGTCCGTCGGGAAAATACTGAGTTGGTTCGTTATCGGTGCCAATTATATCAATCAGGCTTGCTGGGTATGCACCGTTGTCAGCATTGTACATTTCAATAGCAGAATTTATAAGGTCGATGTTGACTTCACAATTATTATACTTTGCATTTTGCGCACTTTGTGTTATTCGCGGTATAGCAACGGCAGATATTGCAGCTAAAATAACTACCACGATAAGCAACTCAACGAGAGTAACTCCCGGATTGAAAAGTTTTTTCAACATAACAGAATTCCGAACTTAACTGTCATGTCAGAAATATCGGCTATCGTTTGATATCAATTATGCAATTTAAGATATGAAAGTTTTAATTCCGATAATAACGTTTTCATTTTCAGTAAATTTGCAGGGGCGGTTCAATAAAAATACTGACAGAAATTTTTACGGACGTTATTTTGCGTTTAATGTTCGTGTCCGGATGTATCGAGCCTATTGTTTACGAGAGGCCCGGAGTATGGATTACCTGTAACGGGGCAAATCGGTTCGCCATCCGGAAAGTAATCGGTGTTTTGTGTAACGTCAGTGAGGTTAGCTGGATATGAGCCTGTATCCTGGTAATACATTTCGATGCTTGAATTTATGATATCAATATTTGTTGCGCAGGCTTTTGCCTTTGCATTCGCAGCACTTTGGCTGATTCTTGGTATTGCAATTGCTGAGAGAGCGGCAAGTATTAATACAACAATCAACAATTCGACAAGAGTTATTGCCCGATAATTATTTTTACTCATGGTCTATCTCCATAAAAGTCTAAGATTACTATTCGGCAAACAATCGTATTGACTTTTGTTTAAAACGGTCATTTATTACAGCTTTTTATATAATATTTTTTTGAGTATTACTTTTATTCAAAATGACTCATATAATCAAACATGGGCAGGTAAACTCCGAGCAGTACGAGGCCTACCAGCAGTCCCATAATAAGAGTAAGCACCGGTTCAATTTTAGCGATTAGAGCCATGACCATTCTTTGTGTTTTATCTTCGACGAATTCAACACCTTTGAGGAGCATTTGCGGTAATACTCCTGCTTCTTCCCCGGCGGTAGCGAGCTGGATAATAATAGCAGGGAAAATCTGATGGTTCGCTAATGGTTCTGCCAGTGTGCTTCCTGTCATCACCTTTTCCTGTATGTCTTTTCCAATCTTTTTTATGTGCGAATTATCAACCACTTTTATTGCCATTTGCAGTGCCTTATCGAGCGGTACTCCTGCTGAGGCCATCATTGCAGTTGTTCTAACGAATTTACTGACTGTTACCATGGTGTTTATTTTTCCAAAAACGGGCATTTTAAGTTTTACAGCATCAGCCCACTGCTTCAATAATTTGTTTTTTATCAATACTTTTGCAAAAATAATACATGCAGCTATTACTGGAAGCACAATCGGCCACCAGCTTCTGCATAATCTGCTTGCAGAAATTAATATTAAGGTGGGTACAGGGAGAGGTACGTTGAGCTGTGAATAGAGCTTCTGGAAAACGGGTACAATGAAAAGCTCGAGTACGAATATAACCGACAGGCACATTGTTCCGACGATGAGCGGGTAGGTGAAGGCACTTTTTATTTTTGATTTCATTTGGTGCTGTTTTTCGAGATATTGAGCTGCCATTGTAAGCGTATCTGAAAGCTTTCCGCCGCTTTCTCCAGCTTCGAGCATTCCTATGAAAAATTCAGTAAAGATTGTTTTGTAAGGTTCGAAAGCGTCTTTTAATGACTGTCCGACTTCGACCTTGTTTTTTACATCCTTAATTATGGTTTTCAGCGAGAGGTTTTCACACTGGTTTTCGAGTGTTTCGAGGCACCTTAGTACGGATAGTCCTGCGGAGTACATTCCTGCGAACTCATATGTGAATGTAACGAGCTCTGTCTGACTGATTCTTGTTTTTTTCAGGAAGATACTTTTGTTGTCACGGCTTGCTCGTATCAGCTTATAACCCATTTTGCTGAGTTCATTTTTAAGCTGTTTAATACTTTCTACGTCAGTGTAGACGCCTGAGAATTTACAGCCATCTGAATCTTTTGCCATGTATTTATAAGCAGGCATCAGTTTTCTCTCATATCAATAACTCTCATAATTTCGTCGAGACTTGTAACACCCTTGTTTGCGAGCTGAATAGCCTTGTTTTTAAGTGTTATCATGTTTTGAGCGACAGCTTTTTCCCTGATTATCTCATCAGCATTTTGTGCATTTATCAGTTTTTTTATTTCATTATTAATTGGCAGTATTTCGTAGACACCGCATCTTTTCCTGTAACCAGTTTCCATGCAGGCGGAACATCCTGTACCAATGTAATTTTGTTTTACAGAATCTCCGAAGCTTGATAATTGTTCAGGTGTTGGAGCGACTTGTTTTTTGCATTTTTCGCAGACTTTTCTTACGAGCCTTTGTGCAATTACCCCGAGCAGAGAAGATGCGACCTGGAAAGGGGGAACTTTGAGGCTGATTAGTCTGCTTATTGCTCCGACGGTATCGTTTGTGTGCAGAGTGCTAAGCACGAGATGTCCGGTCAGTGCGGCGCTTACGGCAATTTCAGCTGTTTCTTCGTCCCTTATTTCTCCGATGAATATTATGTCCGGGTCCTGTCTTAGAATACTTCTAAGTCCTTTTGCGAATGTTCTTCCCATTTCCGGTTTGATCTGAACCTGTGTTATTCCTTTTAGCCTGTATTCGACGGGGTCTTCGATAGTTACTATGTTTTCCCGAGCGGTGTTTAGCTGTTGCAAGATTGCGTATAAAGTTGTTGTTTTACCGCTTCCGGTGGGTCCTGTCAGGAGTATCATTCCGTAAGGATTACTGATTATATTACTGACCTTCTGGTAATCGGTTGGTTCAGTGAGTACCTCTGTTAAGTTTTTCAGTCCTGTGTTTGCGTCGAGAATTCTTATTACGATCTTTTCCCCTCCGACGGCAGGCAGTGATGAGACACGCAAGTCGTAATCCTTTGAGTTTCTGGTTATGCTTATGTGTCCGTCCTGGGGAATTCTTTTTTCTGAGATGTCCATTTCGGCGAGAATTTTAATGTGTGATACGACTTCCTTGTGTACCTGGCCGGGCATATCGAGAGCGTCATTCAGTATTCCGTCCACTCTGTATCTTACCCTCATGTCCGGTTCCTGTGGTTCGATGTGTATGTCGCTTGCCCGAGCATCTATTGCACCGGTTATTATGGAATCTACAAGTCTTACGACCGGAGCATCGGTTACCTGTGATGGCTGAGCTTTTGCTTTTTTTGCACGTGCGTTTTGCTTTGGTGAGTGCTTTAGCCTCATTGCAACGATGTCCTGTCTGGTTGCGTTCTGGACATTGAAGAAGTAGTCGACGACCTGTTTTACGGCATCTTCGGTTGCTGCAACGGGTATTATGTTGTATCCTGTTTTTGTGGCGACCATATCTCTTACGGCGAGATTTAATGGCGAACTCATTGCCAGGTAAAGGTTATTCTTTTCGACTTTTATGGGAATCAGGTTGTGCTCTTTGACGATCTCCATTGGGACAAGTTTTACGACAATCGGGTCAACGGAATCCGGGGAGAGGTTAATAAATTCGATATTATTTGACGCAGCGACGAGGCGAGTGAGCTCATGGCTTTGGAGTATGTTCTCGTCTCTGACAAGGTTTAGCAGACTGATGCCAGATTGCTGATGCTTTATCAAAAGCTCATTTACCTGGTTTTGTGTCAGGACCTCTTCTTCGAGCAGAAAGGATATTATTTTATCGTTTTCCTTCATTTAATTCCCTGCGCATAAAAAAAACTTATAGTTAAGATTATCGGTTTTGGTGAGAGGAGACTTAATCTGTTGTCGAGTTATAAGGGCGGGAGCGAGGTAAGTTTGGTATCAAAGGTGTGAATTTTGATTTTATGGGACCAGCAGATGAAATTTGAAATTAAGGTCCGATTGTAATTTCGATAACATTTTTGTGTTGTGACAGAAGAGGCTGGAGTGTTGGTTTATAAGTTGTGGTTAAGAGGAAGGCGGTATGGTTCGATAATAGGTTGAGAGTAAGTTTTGCATAATTTTATAGCTACCCTTAATTATGGCACGGTGCTATGGCAGAAGAAAATAAGACAGTAAGAAGTCCGATTGATAAAAAACCAGCTGATTATAATGCTATGATGGGGGTTATAGGACGTGTGCAGGAGCAGCTGAATCAGGATGACAATCTTAGCGGTCTTTTGAGTGAGCTTGCTGAGATGGCAGGTGAGCTTGCAGCAGAGAAGGGGGAGCTTGAAAAGAATAGAAGACTAATCAATGCGGGCAAGGCGATGATGGATCTTTCTCATTCTGCGAAGAATATTCTGCAAATGGTTGGGGGGGCATCTGAAGTTATAGATTATGGTCTTCGCACAAATGAGATTCATCGAGTTAAGAAGAGCTGGGATATTCTTAAACCTAATCTTCAGCGGCTTCGCAAGTTTGTTCTTGATATGCTGGATTACAGTAAGGACCGCAGGCTTGAAGCGGCGAAGTGTGATTTCAACAGGACTATACAGGGTTCTATAGAGACTCTTAAGGATCAGCTTAGGCAGAAGAAGTCTAAGATATTTATCAGGATAGACAAGGATATTCCGGAGACGGTTCTGGATGAGGAGCGGATTCATGAGATGAGCCTTAATCTTATTCTTAATGCTATCGATATTGTTGATTCTAATACCGGCGTGGTGCGGGTTGAGACTAAGGACTGTCCGGAGAGTGATGAGGTTATGTTCTCGGTTACGGATAATGGGCCGGGCATGACAGAAGAGATGAAGGATAAGATATTTGAGCCTTTTGAGTCTGGCAAGAACAAGTTCGGGACCGGGCTTGGTATGGCGATAGCGAAGCAGATTGTGGATCAGCATAAAGGCAGGATTGAGATTGACACCAAACTTAATGAGGGCAGTACATTCCGTGTTTATCTTCCTAAGGATGTTACGGAGGCTGTTAAGG
>CAZAYB010000040.1:0-16074 GCA_964489215.1 uncultured Pirellulales bacterium | reverse complement strand
AAGAAATATGGTCAAATTGACCTGCAAATCCGGGTTTGAGGCCAAACTGTCAAATGGTTTTGAGGCAAAGAATCAGCGTGGGCAGGGTTGAAACTGGCGAGGTTAAGTTTTTATGCCAAGATATTTTCTCAGAGGGGAGAATATGATGTTATTGGAAGTCTTTACATAGACGAATTGGTAGGAGATTTTTCCATTCTCGCAATAGAAGATCTTCTTCTGAGTCTTAATACGATTGCAGTCGAGTTTATCGATCAATTCGCGCTCTTTGGCCTTCAATTGGTTTATAAACCATTTTCTTCTTTCTTCTTCAGGGGTCATTCGAATCACCTTGTATGCGAATAAACAGGTGATCCTTCCCCTGCGAATAACTAACTTTTTCTACACCGCCAAAATATTACTTACCTGGCTACTGCTAGCTGTTTTCTTGCAATAGTGACTAGCTGGTAAAGATTATATTCAAAGTGCACAGACATCTCTTTTACTTTTACTCTCCCGTTTTAAGGCGAAGCAATATTCACTCCAAAATAATCAACTTTTCCCATCGATAGAAAATTACTAAATCGGGCACTTTTCTATCGGATTGGCTTTCTTCTGCTTTACTTTTCTTCCAGTTCCGGAACGGAAAGCATGCATGCCTCAGATGTATCACCCAAAATCAGAACTCTCGACTAAAAAACGGAAAGCGGGCCTAGAGGGATTCGAACCCTCGACTGACGGATTAAGAGTCCGTCGCTCTACCATTTCAGGGTGCGGGGTTCAAAGAAGAATAAAACCCCGCAACAAGCTGAGCTATAGGCCCAAAAACAGAACAAGTGGATTCTTTTAAGAAATTAATTTAAAGGCTTCTCTTGGAAGGCTTAGCCCGAATCCACGCTCAAGTAATCCCTGTCTTTTGTGATATGTGCATTGAATGAATCCCCCTCCTTTGATTTCAACTGCCTTGCCTGCGCAGTGGTGAGTTCCTTCTCAAATGTCTTCTGATATCTCTTCCCACCATGTGGCTGAATCTCCCAGGTTAGTTTTGTCAAGAATTTGAAGTTTGAACTTTTCCCGGCATCTCTTATAGATATGAGTTTTGCTGTTGCCGGCTCTCCCTTCCTTCTTTGCAGTTTGCCAAACTCAAGGAGTCTGGTCTCTTCAGGTTCTGAACACATCACGATCCTTGATTCATCCTCTCTTGAGACTCTGACCTGGAAACTATTGCCAGGTTGGAAGGCAGGAATCCTGGCTCTCGGGACCAATAGATTCATTTCGACCTGATATGGCTCCCTCCTTCCATCATCGATCTGAAAGACAAGCTTGAGATATGGTTGATCATTAATAGTCACACTGGCTTTATCTGTCTCTCCTATCGATTCTATGGTCGCGATCGCAGGAATGCCGTTCCGGAGTATTTCCTCTGCCTCTTTGCTGTTTCCATAGAAGGTTGATGTCAGCGAACTTCCCAATAGCATTGAAAACGCATCGATGATCATTGGAATGAACGGGAGAAATGGCAATGCAACTACCAAAAAAATCAATAGATATGTTAATTCAAGCGGAACGAAAGCGACTCCTGCTGATTCGATGTATAAGAGAGCTAAAAGGCACACACCCCAGACCACCCAGACAAGCATATCGAATCTCATGGCAAAAGTTCGAAGTCAATATTTAAATACAAAAGGTGAGTATGGATTTCAACGAACGCAGGTCTTTTGCGATCCATAATCTGCAAGCATCAAATGCCATTGCTGGTGTGCGGAGATTTCATATCATTTTTATGGATCACAACCTGGCATATTCGCAACATTCCTGCGGATTGCCATGATGGGGATGGAGTAGATGATAGCAATAGCAATTCTTGCATCCGGGAAGGGAAGCAATTTCCAATCCATTATCGATGCAATAAGTGAGGGTGGATGTGATGCAAAGATAAAGGTCCTAATATCAGATCGTCCTTATGCCAAAGCAATCGAAAGAGCAGAAAAGAACAGGATACCTGTCGAATTGGTCCTAAGGAAGAATTTCGATACCAGGGAACAGATGGATTCCCACATATACGGGATTCTAGAATCATACGGTGTTGAATTGGTTGTCTTGGCAGGATATATGAGGATAATAAAGGGAAAGAATCTACTGAAAGGATATGAGAACAGGATGATAAATATCCATCCCGCACTTCTTCCATCCTTCCCCGGAATGAATGCCCAGAAGCAAGCATTCGAATATGGAGCCAAGGTCTCGGGTGCGACAGTCCATTTTGTTGATTCCAACCTCGATGCCGGACCAATAATAATGCAAGAAGCCGTGGACATCTCGGATTGCAAGGATTCGGAAGAGGTCGCTTCAAGGATAATAAAAATAGAGCATAGGATATACCCCAAGGTTGTGGACATGTTCTCAAAAGGCAGATTCAGATTCAACGGGAGAAGGGCGATATATGTGAGGGATTGAATGGACATATCAGTTATAGTCCCATCGCTGAATGAGGAGGAGAATATCAGGGAATGTCTAAGGAGCATAAAAGAGCAGAAGACGCACTTCAGCTATGAATTGATAGTATCTGACGGAGGATCCAAGGATGCTACCATTGAAATCGCAGAAAAGGAAGCGGATAAAGTGGTACATTCCGAAACAGGGATTGCCAAAGGACGTAATGAAGGCGCAAAAACGGCAAAAGGAAAAAATCTAGTGTTTATTGATTCAGACAGCAGTATTCCATCCAATTATCTTGATTCTGTCATCCCGATTCTGGAGGATGATACGATCGCAGGCATATCGAATTGTTTCAGATTCTCAAAAAGAACAAAACATCTGAAGATGATAGAAAGGATATGCAATAATTACCTTATGCTGAAAGGACTCGCTGGAAAAGCCGAAATGCTTGGTTTCAATACAGTGGTGAGGAAGACAACATTCGAGAAGATAGGAGGATTCCCTAATACGCCCCTGGAAGATAACAGCTTTAAATTGCGACTGATGAAAACAGGACGCACGGTCTGTCTGCCAGAGCCAAAGGCCATAACCTCGGAAAGAAGGATAAATGAGGACGGTGCCCTTAAGACCCTGCTATACTATTCCAATCTAAAGATAATGAGCGAGCTTCCGGAGATTCCGATCAAGAAGATACTCGGTGGGAAGGATTATGTTCCCATCAGATGACATATTATCAGCGAACAGGCTCATATATGCTATGGGTTTTTCCAGTGAGGTTCATCCTAATGAAATTCGATCCGTGGAACCATAAATATTTTGCATATCCCCATTCCCGAATCCTCCGCGTGGAAACATAGGCGATCGAATCAGGACAATATGATACCTCCCCCAAATCCATGAATCTCTTTATCAGATTTATATCCTCCCCAGTGACGAGATCGGTCCGGAAACCGCCTGCCTTTTGATATGAACTCTTAAGGAAGGCCATACTCTCGCCGGCGACCAGAGGTATACCCAATGAAAGGGAAAATCCAGAGAAAGGGGATAAAAAAGCACTCGAGAATATTCTCTCAAGAGCATTCGCATTCTTGGGAATCAGTCTTCCCGCACTGGCTATTGCCTTTCCTGATTCTATGGGTTTGATGAGTTCGGAAAGCCATCTGCTATTGTAAATATTGTCCGCTCCAGAACTCACGATCACCTCCCCTGTGGCCGCCCTGCTTCCTTTTTCTCTTGCTGCAGCGATTATCCCTGGAGGGGTGAAGAGGATCTGATCGGCATAGTTCTTTGCTATTTTGAGAGTCCTATCTTTGCTGTATGAATCAACGATGATGAGTTCGATGTCATAATCGCAATTCTGATTCCTTAGGGACTCCAAAGATTTTGAAATGAGCTTTTCCTCGTTAAGTGTCGGCATCACGATTGATACTTTCATATGTCAAAGAGCACCTTTATTGTGGTTTTTTCGTTTTCCAGAATCTCAAGATCATGATGAGTCACTCCCTTGATAATATTCTCAGGATACGTTCTCTCCCCGAAAATCCTGCATCTTATTGAACCGCCCCCATAATCAAGCACTTCCAGATATGCGGGAGTGAAAGGCATAGTCTCACATTCCAAGATCACATCTGTAAGAAAGCTCACGATAAGGCCCTCCCGGGTCTCAGCAGAGGATTCTATAATCACATTTTCATCAGAGTCTCCTGAACCCATCCTGGTAAACATGCCTTTGGCAAGTTCGGAAAGAGCAGCGGGAAAATCCGTACCTTCCCCCTCTATTATGAGATCTGAGGTATGTTCGAGAAAACGATAGCTCATGACTCCATCCTCCACCTGACTCCGCCTGAATCATCCTCCAAGATTATGCCTATTTCACTGAGCATGCTTCGAATCCTGTCCGACCTATCATAATCTTTCTCTTTTCTTGCCGTTTCACGGATATCTATTATTCTCTCAAGACCCTCTTTTGCTGATGATGCTCCTTCTAAAGAGAATTCGCCAAGAATCCCCAGAATTTCTTCTTTCTTCTCTTCCAATGGTTTTCTCTCCTCTTCAAGACCTATGATCCAAAACATCCTTTCCAGGATTTCAACTATCTTCTTCAATTGATTCCTATCGATCCGTTCCCCTGATATATGCGCATTGGTCTGTCTAATCAGATTATAAAGCGAAGCAAGAGCTTGCGGGGTGTCGAAATCATCATCCATGGATTCATAGAATGATGTGATAATAGCATCGCTCTCCTTCCTGAACGAATCATATCCCAGGTCCTCCTTATCTGAAGCAAGAGCATCCTTGATCAAACCCATGGAATTGAAAAGTCTATGAACCCCTTCTTCTGAAGAAGTGACAAGGTGCTCCTCATAATCAAGAGGGCTCCTGTAATGGGTCTGGATGTAGAATAATCTTAAGGCATTTGAGGAATGTCTTGATAATGCATCCTTGAGGGTTATGAAATTGCCTAATGATTTGCTCATCTTCTCATGCTTGACCGTAAGGAATCCGGTATGCATCCAGAATCTGGAGAATTGTTCTCCAGTCGCCGCCTCGCTCTGGGCTATTTCGTTTTCATGATGAGGGAATATTAGGTCTCTTGCCCCACCATGTATATCAAGTGTCCTCTTACCGTATTTCCTGGCAATGGCAGAACACTCAATATGCCACCCCGGCCTTCCTTTTCCCCAGGGTGAGTCGAAATCGAGTATGCCGCTTCTCCCCTTCTTCCACAATGCGAAATCAAGAGAACTTCTCTTTCCTTCGGTGATGCCCTTACGGACTCCGGATCTCATCTGATCCATGTCCTGGCCAGACAATTTTCCATAATCCCGGAATTTCGAGACATCAAAGTAGATTCCATTTTCCGTCTCATATGCGAAACCCTTTTCTATGAGTGTGCCTATCATCGGGATTATGCAATCCAAATGCTCAGTAACCTTTGGATAAAGATCAGCATCGATGACATGCAATCTTGATAAAAGGTTCTTTGCCTCTTCCTGGAATCGCTCTGTCAACTCCCTGGGATCCGCTCCAGTCTTTGCGCATCGCTTGATGATCTTATCCTCCACATCAGTCACATTCTGTATATGGTAAATATCGTACCCTTTGCTGATCAGATATCTTTTGATCATATCAAAAGCAACATAGGTCCTGGCATGGCCTATGTGAGCGCTATCATAGGGTGTCAAACCGCATACATATATCAGGATTTCTTCCCTCCCTGAAGGAAAAAAATCTTCTTTCTTTTTCGTAAGAGAATTATAAATTTTCATTAAAGGCACATCCTTAACACTCAAATCGACCATAAAATGTTTATAAATATATCATAAGAATTAAGCATGATCAGAAAAGGCTAAAATACATAAGCCAAATAGGACGTGATATATATGCCAGAAGACGAACCGAAAGTTGCTCAAGCAACCCAGACGACTCAAACAGAACCTCCTGCGAGATCTCCAGAACCATCCATGAGCGAGGACAATAGACTTGTCGCTGCATTGGGGTATGCAATCCCAATTATTGTCCCTTTGTATGTCCTGCTCACGGACCTTAAGAAAAAGAAGGATATGAAATTCCATGCAATGCAATCCTTGTTATTCTCAGGTGCATACATTGTATTAAGTATCCTGTTATCGATCATCTCCATACCACTTATGTTTATCGGAGTAGGCATCTGCATCTACCCGATAATGTTGCTGCCGTATCTGTATATATTGTTTGTAGCATATAAAGTCTATACTGGAGAGAGATATGTGATACCTGAAATCGGAAAACATGCAGAAGAAATGGCTTCCAAGTAACCATTTCTTCTTTTCTATTTTTTATTTTCTTCTGATATTGAATTCTGGCCATTTGTTATCTTGGCATACTTCTCTCTTATCTCATGCCATTCCTCGAGAGTGATTTTAAAGCATTTTTCAACATCATCTTCTTTTGACCAATCAAAATCATTTCTGCCCATCTCTTTTGTGAATATAAGATCCAATAATGCCAAGTCATAGAGATTATCGAAATTCCTCTTTAGAAGAGAATTGATGGCTACCTCCCTAAAGTTCAGGATCACATTTTCAATATGCTCCTCTGCCCTGATTCCATGCTCCCTTAACATAGACGGGAGCATTATCTCCTCGAGGCTACCAAGTACGACGGAATCCCCCTCTTTGGACCAGTTCTTCAGCTGCTTCATCATTTCCTCGTTTTTCAATAGTATGGAGCTTGCCTTTGCATCATTCGCCTCTTTTATATTCATCATCGCCTCTCCAAAGTCCCCGTTATCGACAGCTCTTTGGGCAGCGAAATAATGCAATTTCGCCAATGTCATCTCTACTTTAGCATCAAACGGACAGAAATTGAGGTTATGGATGATGGAACCGGGAGACTTCTGATTCATCTCAAGAGAATATGAAAATTCAGGGAAATCCCCATCCAAAAAAGGAGAGCTTTTTCCCTTATCTGCATCTTTCAACCCCTGCTGGGCATTCAATCTCCATCTTTTTGCATGCTCCTTCCATTCCCTCACCCTTTTCCTATTCTTGAGGCTGTTTTCAAAAACAGAGGGGGGGAGATTATTCCTGATATTGAGCACAGGTATCTGATTGTGGATCAGCTGAACATTGCCCCCTCTTCCCATTGCGAATTCCACAATCGGTTTGAGTTTTTTCAATGCGAAGTCACTGACATTACCCCTGGTCCCGACATAACCCAAATGCCTGCACAGAATCACTTTGAAACTCTTGTTAGAACTAATTGACATAGTTTAATTAAACACAAATAAACATTATTTAAAAGTAACGAAATGTAGATATGTTTCAAAGGAAATCCGCCAGCCCTGTCTGCTTGACCTTGTCATCCTCAAATATGCTCTTGAGTTCTATCTCAAATATCTCAAGCCTCTGCTTGAGGTAATTCGGAAGATCGTAATCCTCTGCGATCTGCCTTGCTATTTTCAGGTACTTCTTTATTCCACCTTTATTTATAGTAAGGAGGAGTTTTCCTCCACATTTCGTGCATTTTCCGATCAGCGGAATCCTGCGGTAAATCTCATTGCATGACACGCAGCGGAAAGTCTGCCTTGAATAGGATCTCAGATTCCCATAGAGGTCTGGTATGAAATGGTTCATGATCAAACGTTCGGCAGCATCCCTTGAATCCACCGCTCTAATCTTTTTATGGAGAGCGAATTCTGCTTCCACTTTTTCCGGGATAGACTGCAAAGTTACATAAGCAGTTCGAAGATTTCCATTATGAGTGTAGCCTCCTGGATGGGTTAGAGGCATGCTTTCATACTGCTCAGAAGTCCCAAGAATATCAAGAACAGTCTTCAGCTTCACATCAGAGGGGGGAGTTATCCTACTGGCGGCCCTGTAGAAATCAAGGGGATAGGAATGGACAAGCTCCATGCAATAGACCTCATCATCGACCTCCTTCGGATTCACCACAGTAGACAGGACCAACGGAGCATCCATAGTACCCCCGCGGTTGGTGTTGAGATACTGAAGAGAGAAATTAAGCAGTGCATCCATGAGAAGGATAAGGCAATCCTCATCACCATCACAATTTCTTCTCTTCACCGTGTGAAAATACGGATGGGCATAACCGACATTGGCTTTGGTAAAACCGACTATCCTGCACAGTGCACCTGCACTTGTATGGGGGGAAAGCCCTACTGCCATATGACCTGCCAGGTCCTCTTTCGACTTGAGATCATAGAAAGGCTTCAGATTGTAGAGGTTAATCAGCATCTCATCTATGAAAGAGGCTACCCTAAAAAAATATTCTGCACAGGATTCGGCGAGTATGACATCCTGATGCTTCAAAGGAACTATCTGGTCCCCCCTCTCTAGAGGAGCACCCAGATAATCTTTTTCATAACCAAGATCATGCAGGCATTCTATGGAAACGCCGGCCTCATCAGGAATGAAATGAGATAAGGTTACATCAGTGGCATCAAACCTGCAGGTCCCATCCCTGAATACATAAATATTGTGCTTGGCACGCAGGAGGCCTTTTTCCAATCTCTCGGGTATTTTTACGGAATTGGAAAGTCCTCTGACTCCTTTCACATCTTCAGGTAGAAAGCCTATTTTATCCCTCGCAGACTCGAAGAGATCCACAATGTTAATAGGTCTTCTCTCAAAAGGCTGGGTGGCCCTCTGACAATGCTCCTCCAATCCGGTCGGTATCCCGCACTCCTGACAGACATTCTCAGGTTTTGCGATGCTACTGCAGATCTCGCATTTATGATAGAATCCGACAGCATTGCAGCTCGAACAGCGGTATCTTGCAATCTCGACATTAATCGTCTTCTCAGCCTCTCTTGATTTAAGGGAACGATAGATTTTCATCAGACTCCTGTTCTTGAATGAACCGGTAGGAAAGAGTACCTGAGGACTTCCGTCCATCTTTCTCTCCTTTGCCTTTTCAGGCCGTCCCATCCTCCCACCTATATATGTAGGTGCTTTTGCCCGTATCGTGATTCCTGACATTTTATTCACGAGGTTGAGGGTGTCGGAGTGTCTGGTGTTCAACAGATCAGGGATGCCCTGGGATAGCACTTCTCCTTCTTTAAGCATCCCCAGACTCATGAGAAGGGAATATGCCTCATCAGTTTCAAGTATGATATGACCGTCCACAACACGATGCTCTATCAAAAGTTCTTCCAAGACTCTTTTGGGTCCTTCATCAAGAGGGATAGAAAAGGACCTTATCCTATCATCATCCAAAGAGAGGTGGCCTCTGGTGAGATGCCCACATAAGAGGAACAGCTGGTCCAGTGAAATATCATGCCAATTGTATGTGTAATTAGGATGAAGAGGAATGCTCTTTGAAGATGCCAGATCAAAAGCCTGCACAGCAGAAATATATTCGGGTGCCTTCACAGACGCTTCTTCCAATTCTTTTCTCCACCACTCCTCACAATATCCCGGGGGAAGAAGAGGATGATTGGATTTCAGGAAATCGCCATAAGCGATGAGCATATCTCCTAAGAAGAGAATCTCTTCGACCTTATCCTTGATCGAGATCGCTTGTTCCCTATCATGCACCTTCATCACTGTGCCGTCTTTTAGTTTCACCACAGGAGGTTCGATACCTTCATGGGCAACCACCACACAACCTTTTCCTGGCCGTTCAATCTTCATGTGAGTGCCATAAGCAAGAAAATCATCCAATAGGACCATGGTGGCAGGATGAATATTTTTGGACATAAGTCCATTCGTCCTGCTTCTTCCATATCTAAGACGGAATCCCCCTTTTGCAGATGCGTGAGAGAAAACAGGTCTGCCGGCTACCAGGCCTTCCAGATAGGTGGGATCGGGTTTTATCTCGATCTTATCCGCCTTTTTCTTTATCTTTATGATGTCTTCAAGCCAATCCCACCCAAGATTTAGCTTTTTGGTGTATTTTAGGAGCTTGGCAGATTTGAGAGCCACTCCCTCACAAGCGACAAGAGGCACTCCGCCCCTCACTCTGTCAGTCTCAACACCAGGCACTCCTTTATATGCAGATACCTCAATCTCCTCTGTCGGATCGCCATCAATGCATACAGGACAATTCTTGATTATATGGCGGAGGTCCTTTTCTGATGGCATATACTGAAGATGAGTCACCCTGGCTTCGTAAACATTGACTTCCTCGACATATCTCTCGACCTGAGTGTCTGTCGCCCGATAATCGCCCACTCCTGCCGCCCGTCTTGATATATCGGCAAGTACAATGCTCAAAGCAGCTGCTGTCCCCCCAGCACTCCTAATCGGTCCGGCATAGTAAACCGCAACGAAATCGCTACCATCAGGATTCTCCTTTATTCTCACCTTGGATATGCCTTCGGTCGGTGCAACAAGGACCCCCTCTGTGAGGATTCCGACTCCTGTCCGTACCGCTTGTTCGATTAGCTTCTCCTTATTATCATCATACAATTCTCCAGCCGCTATTTTCCTGGCAATTTCAAAGGCGATATCCTCTCTCGCCATACCTCCCTTCTCCATTCCACGAATAACTTCAGCAATATCCTTCGGTCCAACGATACCCTCGACCCTGGCGGCAACATCCTTCGCAATTCGCACCTCGACCCTGTCCACAGGATCCAGGCATTTGGACCTTGCCTCGCTTGCGGTGGAATATGCCCTGTCCAATGCCGATTTTAGCATATCGAAGTATTTCTCATTCACGTTAGTTACCCCTTTTAGGATATGCCAGGCAATCATTTAATATTGAATCGGGGAAGGCATAGATGTCGGCAGCCTGGTGACTAGAATCTGTATCAGTATTCTTTTCTAACGGGTAGAAAGTGCCAAGGCATTTAAAACGAACCCTGTAACAATAGGATGACAGCCCTTTCATATCAGGCTGATCATGCCAGAGTAGCTCAGAGCTTGGATGTTCCGAACATCCTTGCGGGCAATCGGTTAGAGTGCTCGACTCATAGGTATATCCGATGAGTTATGAGGCCTTCGGGCCAATGATATATCCGTGGTACTGGGTAATCGAGAGGTCGGGGATTCGAATTCCCCCTCTGGCATTTTTGGTTTTTTTATTCCGCCAGCACATGGCAGACGGAACGCATGATTGTTTGAATAGATGGCAGGAGTACCAATGACTCGGCCATCCGATGAAGATCCCGGAGCCATGGATTCTTTTCTTCCAAAAGTGGGCTTTCGAATAAATTATGTAAAAGGTTTTTCGGGGTGAAATGAATTCTTTTTAAGTTATGACTTCGAAGCATGTCATGGTGCGATTATGAGCGAACAAGAAAAAATAAGAAACGGAATATGCCCTGTGTGTGACAGTCCCCTCATCTTCCAGGAAGGATGTAAAAGCTGTATTTCCTGTGGTTGGGAGGCTTGTGGTGCCTGATAAAAACCAAAATATCCACAATGAACAGAAACTTTTATTATATAAGAAGTACTCTTCTGTCTGGATTTATGCCTGATTTTGCAAAGATTTCTATAATAATACCTCCAATGGATACCCATGCTTGAATATCTGATGCTGATTGGAGGGTTCTTTCTACTTGTCCGGGGATCTGAAGCCCTGATAAGCGGAGCATCCTCGCTTGCCAAGAAATTGGGAGTATCCGAACTCATGATCGGCCTCAGCGTCATGGCATTCGGAACAAGTCTTCCAGAGCTCCTGATAAACGGATTCGCTGCAATAGAAGGAAACGCAGACATATCCCTTGGCAATATTATCGGGAGCAGCATCTTCAATATCCTTGCCATACTCGGTACTGTTGCTCTGATCAGCACCCTATGGGTCAGAGAATCGACCATATGGAAGGAGATACCCTTTGCCCTACTTGCAACAATCGTCCTGGCAATATTTCTCAATGACGTACTCATAGAAAACGCTGCGGCGAACATGCTGAGCAGGACCGAGGGACTGGTTCTCCTGTCCTTCTTTCTTATATTCTTATACTATCTCTTTGAATTCGGGAAGAACGACCGCGCAGGAAACAATTCGAAAAAAGGAGCGGGCATTCATTCGCCATCAAAGACCGCCCTTTTGATAGCTCTTGGATTGGCAGGGCTTTTCATCGGTGGACGGTTCACAGTGGATGGGGCTGTGATGGTGGCCAAGAACCTTGGAGTAAGCGATTTCCTTATTAGTTCGACCATTGTAGCGATAGGAACAGGACTGCCCGAATTGGTCAGCTCGCTGGTCGCTGCTATGAAAAATAATCTTGACATGGCAGTAGGGAATGTTGTCGGTTCGAACATATTCAATATTTTCCTGGTTCTTGGTGTAACTGCAGTCATAAACCCTCTTCCTTTCGATGAATATGCTAATTTCGATGTACTTTTCCTAATAGCAACAACGATAATCCTTTTTGGAGTAATATTCACTTACAATGTCCACAGGATCGACAAGAATGAAGGGTTGTTTTTCCTTCTATTATACGCGGTCTATATCCTATTCATACTTATGAGGGGCTAGTCCAACAATGGAGGGTCGGACAGGTACGGATATACGCTCAAAAAGGTTTGGTTGTGTATCCTCCTGCCTGAAAGAGGGGCTGTCGGCTTCCTCCTGAAAATAGATCGCCTCTCAGGATGAGGTTGCTCTTTTTTCAGCCCGGCTCATCGCATGGCTCTGCCGATTCCAAGTATTTGGAAGCAGGTCTGCACAAGAGGAGAAAACATATGGTGTTATCAACGTGATCGAAGAGGCCCCAAGGTGGTCGCTCGCCACTGCATGACCCGGTCGCTTCGCGGGGTGGGATGCTTCATTCGGTCACCACCCTCTATTTTCGCCAAAGCGAAAATAGGCGCTTTTTTGCATTGCAAAAAATGTGTGCCAGATAGGACTGCTGCAAGCAGCGGAGCATTGACCGGTTTGATGATAAAGCAACCGCTATTATTATAAATCGTTTTTAGAAATATGATTTCAAACGGGCTCATAGCTCAGTAGTAGAGCGCTCGCCTTGCAAGGCCTTTTTGACCTCTGCCCTTATCAGGGCAAAAACCCTAAGGAAAACAGTGGTCAATGCAGCCAAAGAACGCGAGAGGCCGGGGGTGCGAATGTCGCGAATTCCGTTCATATGAACGGCGTGGCCGTATTTCCCCCTGAGTCCATATTTTTCATATTGAAAATCATTTTTAAGCACAATCAGGCAGACAATTCAGAATCAATCATATCGAGATCAACAAGTAGCCATCCATTCTCCTTTGCATATTCAATAGTCTTCCTGCTGAAGCCTGACTTTGAGAAAAAGACGAATTTTTCAGTTCTCTTGTTCTTTTTCCATGCTACATAATCTGAATTCTGCCTAAGTCTTTCCAGATCGGCAATTGTTGGCTGTTCATCTTGCCACTTGCACTCGGCAAATATTGCGCAGTTGTTCCTTTCATCCAGAGCCAAAAGATCAATCTCAATATTTTGCTGTTTTCCCTTGCCCCACCATTTGCCGATTTTTTCAAAATGCATTGTTTTCAAGAGATACTGTCTGCAAACTTCCTCAAAAGCACGCCCGGTAAATGCATTCTTCCCATACCTGAATTGCCGCATGAGTTCATCATACCTGCCAAGCTCAAAGAGGCTACTATTTCTGTATACAAACCTAAACCAGAGCATGAAGAAATTGTTCTTCAGGACATACCTAACCCTTTTTGTCTTTATATCCTCAGTGATGGGCACGTTTTTTTGCACTGCACCAAGAAGTTCTCCAAGATCATAGAGATACGGACTAAGGGAAGTCTCTTTTATCTTGGCATAATCTGCTATCTCATTTGGTTTAGTTCTACCAAGCGCAACTGCAAACAAAATGCTATAATAGGTCGTCACCTGCTTTCCAAATTCCTCCACAATGATATTTCGCACTTCTCTTCTGAGAGGTGCCTGATCACTGAAAAGGAGCTTTTCCATAGCATTGTTTGCAGTGAGAATGTTATAGCTCTCAAGCATATCATAGTATTTTGGAACACCCCCAAAGAGCGCATACAGCTCAACCTTATCATAAAAGTTTTTCACACCAAGATCGTCTAGTATGGTGCTGACTATCGAAAAATCAAACTGCTTAAGGTGGAGGAGATTTGAGGGTCTCTGGAAAAGTGGGGAATCATGATCGATAAACATTTTCTTCAATAGCCCAAAGCTGGATCCTGATATTAGCATGAATATTCTTGATGAATTCTTATTTAGGTCAAAATATTTTTGCATCGTAAAGGGTACGGTCTTATCAACTGATGTGAACCTCTGGAATTCATCAAAAGCCACAATGATCTTCCTTTTTTTGGATTCTTCAAATAGATCCCTGAAAAAATCATCCCATGTTTCAATTTTCAGTCTTTGATTTAGACCAAGAGTTTCTTTCATCTGAGTCGAAAATTCATCCAGATGCTGTGCAGATGTTTTTGCGCTGCTAACAAAAAAATACAGTCCATCATGATTCCTGAAAAAATGTTTTATCAGCTCTGTTTTGCCAACCCTGCGAACTCCAGTTATTACACACATAACAGCTTTTTCATTTGATGCCCTGTTAAGAGTTCTGAGTTCTGCAAGCTCGGCTTTCCGGTCGTAAAATTTCATCGTATCACATTATTATTTTTATAATTATTATAATCAAAATAATTTTATAAAACTATGCAAAGCAAGAGAATTACATGGAAATGAAGGATCTAGAGCGCCCGCTTGATAATTTCACGGATAAATTCTTCCTTGTGCTCCCGGTAAATCTTCCCATCACCACATGCGAGTTCTGCTGCATCTTGTTTGATTTGTGAATACTTCTCAACATCATCTGGATGCAAAAGCAGATAATCACGGAAAGCAACAATCTCTCTCCAGTCCCTAGTCCTGCATTTTGTCAGGTGGATGTGGACTCTCCGGTACCCGGATTCATGCAGATAATCCTTCCTGAAAAACAAGCGCGTATTTGTGCTTGCATTTTTCCTAAATTCATAACCAGCAGTAACAAGTTCTTTTTTTGTTGATTCTGGCTTTTTAGATCCTATCATGATATCAATAATGCCTTTCCCGCCAAGCCCAGGGATTGCAGTTGAGCCAACATGCTCGATGGCTGTTGATTTTCCAATCGCTTCTTCAAGCAGCTCTTTTTCCAGAGCAAAGAATTTCACATGTTCTGGATCGAATTGCCTGAATACATATTTATCCATGAAAGATTTGGATTGTGAAGAGCCATTTATTTCTTTTGATTTGGACTGCATTGAAGCTATTTAGAATTCTGTTTGGTTTCTTGTTCGAAAAGGCATCAGGCTTTTAACCTTCAGTTGAAAAATAAAGTTATGGACAAAAAGCCCCAGGGAATCATTCATATACTTCTGGCAGTTCTAATCGTAGCTGCTGCACTTTTTTTCTCAGACCACATTGAAGCTCTTAAGGAATATGGATACTTTGGAGTGTTTTTCATATCGTTGATTAGCGCGGCAACGATATTCTTTCCTGCCCCTGGATGGGCGGCTGTCCTGGCCATGGGCATGGTCCTCGATCCTCTGATCGTAGGGGTGGTAGCAGGAACTGGAGCTGCTGTTGGTGAGTTTACAGGCTATTTTGCAGGAAAAGGCGCCAGGAAAATTCTGAATGATAAACTAAAAAAACTCAAGAAGGTGGAAGAAGTCGTTGAAGGATACAGATTCATCGGCATCTTTTTCCTGGCATTCCTCCCAAGTCCAATCTTTGATTTGGCAGGCATATTCGCAGGAAGCATACGCATGCACCCGCTGAAATTCTTCACTGCTTGCGCCTTGGGGAGATGTATCAGATACATCCTACTGGCATATCTCGGATCATGGACCCTGGGAATGATTCTTGTATGAACCAAGAATCGTAAGCGATTAAAAAACTACCGATAAAGGCATAAATTTTCTGATTGTAATTATGCTGATCAGAAAATGCCACCAACATATGAGGAGCTTGTTGAAATCAACAAGCTCCACCAGAACCAGATAAAAGAATTGCAGAAGGAAAACAAATCTCTGCGTAGCGCAGTGACTAAACTTCAAAAAGAGAACAAAAAACTGCAGGGACAGCTTGGCAAATTCCTAAATGAATTCACTCCTTCTGGTTCCGTGCCTTCTTATCTGAAAGATGAACTGGAATCCGCATTTCCTCCTGAAAATGCAAACACAGAGAAACAAAAAAAAGGAAAGAAAGGGTATCAATTTAAAATTTTCCCGTAGAATCACAGTTGTCGACTGCAGGAGCCTT
>CAZAYB010000039.1:10808-16174 GCA_964489215.1 uncultured Pirellulales bacterium | reverse complement strand
AAAATTTTGCGGATTTTCTTATATACCAGGTGTCGCATTGAACACCCGTTTCAAATCTCGTTTAACCTCTCAAATTTAACCCTTTTTTATCTTTACACTCCCCCATGTTTCTGTTAAATTCCCAACTTTGTTTATAGCCCGCAAAACAATATCCTTTATAATGGAAACACGGGCATTTTAGTAATGTAAACCTATTTGTTAACTGGACTTAAAAATGCAAATCAAACCTTTCAAGGGCTACCGCTTCAACGAAACCGTTGTAAAAGACCCCAACCTCTGCATAGCACCCCCTTACGATGTAATTGACACTGACCAGCAGCAAACCCTCTACCAGCAAAGCACTTACAACATCGTCAGAGCAATAAGACCAGCCAAAGACCCCGCAAACGACCCCTACACCGCCGCTAAAAACTATCTCGAAGAAATGATAAAGACTTCCGCATTAAAACAGGACCCCAAACCTGCAATATACGCCTATGTCCAGCATTTTACTATACAATCACAAACCTATACCAGGTCAGGGTTTATAGCTCTCGGAAAACTTACCGAATTCGGCGACGCCGTTCTGCCGCACGAAAAAACCCTCTCCGGCCCAAAGTCAGACAGACTAAAACTGATGACTGCAACCAGAGCCCAGTTCGGACAGATTTTTATGCTCTACGACGACCCTGAAAAAGTCGCAGACAGCATAATTGACAAACTCATAAAACCTTATAATAAAACAGCTTCCGAAAGTTCCAACTCTGCCCAGCTGCCATCTGCAATAAACGATCCCCCAGAAAACCGCACCGCTGCCGCCCCCACCCAGACGCTTGAAAACAAACCGGTTATAGACCACATTGACCCCCTCGGCACCACTCATCGGCTGTACCTTTTAACCGACACTGCCCAAATCGAAGCAATCACAAAAATGATGGCTGACAAAAAAACCGTAATTGCAGACGGCCACCATAGATACGAAACTGCACTTAACTATTCCCGCCAGTCGGACAACCCACAGGCCCAGTTCAGAATGATGACATTTGTAAACATGCGAAACCCGGGCCTGGTCGTTCTGCCTACCCACAGACTCGTATCGAACCTGAACCAATTCTTACTGCCGGAAATGCTGGCCAATATGCAGAAACACTTTCAAATCAGCGAGTTCCGATTCGAGGAAGACCCCCAAACCATTGACAACAAGGATATTAAGCCATCAACTGTAAAATCGCAAAAAACATCCCGCGACAAAGCCGGCGAACTTATGTTCGATAAAATGGAAAAATCCGCGAAAAGCAATGTCAACATAATCGGTTTTTACGCCGGCACGGGCGCTTTCTACACCGCTGAACTTACCGACAACCAGATAATGAAAAAACGCCTGAAAAACCAAACCGACCACTCCAGGAAACTCGATGTCTCTGTCCTGCACAGCCTTATACTTGAAGACATACTCGGGATAGGCGATAAGCAGCTAAGCTCTCAATCCAACATCAAATACCTCAAGGACAGCTCCCAGGCCAAACAATACGCTTTAGAACAGGTGGACTCCGGCAAAAGCAATATCGTTTTCTTCATGAACGCAACCCCCATAGACCAGGTCCGCAATGTTGCCATGTCAGGAGAAAAAATGCCGCAGAAATCAACATTCTTCTATCCCAAAGTATTTACCGGCCTGGTCATCAATATACTGGACAGATAAAATAATTTATGTATACTGCAATTTTTGACCCTTTGGTCCTGAGAATAATTATAACTGTAAATTTTGTTTAGTTTGTAGGGAGAGATAAAATGACGGACTGGAAAAATCCGCCGAAACTGTTCATACCGGGCCCTGTTCATGTATTGCCCGATGTTCTGGAAAAGCTCAGCCAATATACATTAGGCCATAGAGGCAAGGAATATTCTC
Source organism: uncultured Pirellulales bacterium (assembly GCA_964489215.1). Classification (GTDB taxonomy): domain Bacteria; phylum Planctomycetota; class Phycisphaerae; order Sedimentisphaerales; family Anaerohalosphaeraceae; genus CAZAYB01. The sequence continues at coordinate 14,286 of CAZAYB010000039.1, read as the reverse complement.
AGCTTCACGGCGAAACCGTTGATATGCTAAAGAAGATTCTTTTCACCGAACAGAACATCTTCCTCAGTACAAGCAGCGCATCGGGTATTTGGGAAGCAGCAATTCGTAACTGTGTAAAATTTGACGAAAAGGTTCTCAGCACCTGCTGCGGGGCGTTTTCAGACAAATGGGCAAGTGTCGTCAAAAGCTGCGGCCGAGATGTTGACGAACTTAAAGTTGACTGGGGCAAACCCATAACCGCTGATATGGTAGATGAGGCACTTTCAAAAGGCAATTACGCCGCGGTCACCTTGGTTTATAACGAAACCAGTACAGGGCTTACAAATCCGGTTTACGAAATAAGCGAGATGATGAAGGAAAAATATCCTGAAGTTCTTGTTTTTGTGGATTCTGTAAGTGCGATGGTCGGTCTTCCGATGCACTTTGACAAACTCGGCTGGGATGTTACTTTCGCATCGGTACAAAAGGCTTTTGCCATTCCGCCTGGACTTGCGGTAGCGGTTGTCAGCGACAGAGCCCTTGAAAAGAGCAAAAGCGTTGAGCAGAGGGGTTACTATTTTGATTTCCAGAATTTTGCCAAAAGCGCAGCCAAGAGCCAGACTCCCACGACCCCTGCCATTCCGCATATTATGGCACTTAACTATCAGTGTACCCGACTGTTAGCAGAGGGTATCGAAAATGTATGGGACAAGCACAGGAAAATGGCAGATTTCGTCCGAGAATGGGCCAAAAGGAATTTTGCCCTTTACTGTGATGAGCAATACGCTTCTGACACTCTTACCTGTATTCGCAACACAAAGGGTATCAAAGTGGCTGAGACTATCAAAACTCTTCAGGAAAAGCACAATGCTATTTTTGGTAACGGCTATGGTAAAACAAAGGAAGAGGCATTCCGTATTTCCCATATGGGAGATATTGCAATGGATGATCTCAAGGAGCTTCTCGGCTGGATAGACGCTGAAATAAGTTAATCTGTATTTTTTTTATCTCTGCCAAAGATTTTTTTTTGCCCGGCTTCGGCCGGGTTTTTTTATAAGCCCGATAAAAAGAGCTTTTTAGTGTTTTTATTTAAATAATGCTATATTTTTGAGCTATTTATATCGTTATGCTGCAATTTTTTAAAAAAATGACCGATGTAAAAGATGTTATTGAAATTGACGTTAATGTTCTTGACAGAATGATTTACACTTATATAATAGCATAAATTGCACAGTAACATTAATGGAAAGAGGTTAAAGAGAATGATAAGTTTAGGAAATGTAAACCGTGCATTTGCGTAGGGTTAAACGGTACTGCGCAGCGGCTGGTGCAGGAGTTGAGCAGACTCTTTGCACAGGCATGAGTCTTCAGGTCGCTAAAGCTGAGTTTTTTATCGCATCAAAGGGGGTGTGCATGGCGTTTTGAGCGATAAAAGTAGTATCGGCCTTTTTAAAGAGGCTGATTTAATACGGCTTTGCGAAGATAAAGTGGCTACCTGAAGGTGCCGCTTTTTTTTATTTTTATAGATTGTAAGGATCTTAATAAAATGAATCAGGAATTACTGAGAATAGTTGACAACATTGCCCGCGACAAGAACATTGACCGTGAGTCGATATTTCAGGATCTCGAATCTGCTATGATATCAGCTGCCCGCAAGCATTTCGGTCAGGGCAGTGAGGATATAGCAGTGTATATTGACAGGAACAACGGCGCGATCACGGCTTTTAAGGACGATCAGCAGATAGACATCCGCAGACTTGGCAGGATTCCGGCTCAGACAGCTAAACAGGTAATGATCCAGAAGCTCAAGGCAGATGAGCGTGACAGTATTTTCGCAGAGTACGCCCAGCGTAAATACGAAATAATTAACGGCACGGTCGGCAGGTATGAAGGCGGGAGCCTGACCATAAGCATTAATAACCGTGTTGAGGGTTTCATGCCCAAATCTGAACAGATATCAGGAGAGACTCATCATCCCGGCGAGCGGATACGGTGTATGATACTTGACGTTCGCGAGACAGGCAGCCAGGTTAAGATTATTCTTTCCCGTACACATCCTGATTTTATAAAAAGGCTTTTTGAGCTTGAGGTTCCGGAAGTAGCAGAGAATATAATTGAGATCAAGGCTCTTGCCCGCGAGGCAGGTTACCGCACCAAGATAGCAGTTGTCAGCAATGACGACAAGGTAGACGCAGTTGGTGCGTGTGTCGGAGTTCGGGGCAGCAGGATCAAAAATATCGTTGATGAACTTTCCGGCGAGAAAATCGATATAGTAAGGTGGTCAGATTCGAGTCAGGTTCTTATAGCCAATGCACTTATGCCCTCCCAGGTAAGTGAGATAGCTCTTTGTTTTGAGCTTGGCAGGGCTACGGTAGTTGTTGCCGACGACCAGCTTTCGCTGGCAATAGGAAAGCATGGCCAGAATGTCCGTCTGGCTGCCCGTCTAACCGGCTGGGACATAGACATTCTTACCCCGAGTGAATATAACCTTGAAGTAGACCGTCTTGCTGAGGCGTTTAAGGAAGTTTCGGGCGCTGATGAACGTCTTGTCGACAATTTACTTGCACTTGGAATTATTTCTGTTCTTGATCTTGAAGAGGTTGGAGAACAGCCATTGATAGAAGAGCTTGGAATGACAGAAGATGTTGCCAGGGATATGATTTCAACAGCAAGCGAAGTTGCAAAGCGTCTTGCCGCGGAAGAGGCATCTACCAAGGCAGAGAGTATGCTCAAGGAAGGTAAGGGAACTGAGGGCAAAGACGAGTAATATTAAATTTTGGCCTGAACAGTTTTTAATTGAATTTTTTTAATTCGGCTGTTTTGGCAGATTGATGTAAATATGTTTTTTAAGAGGATTTATGGCTAAAACATTACGAGTACATAATCTTGCCAAGGAACTTGGTGTTAAGAGCAAGTTCATTGTGGAAAAATGTCAGGCAGAAGGTCTTGACATTAAGAACCACATGTCCACGATTTCAGCCGGCCTGGCGGCGACTATTCGCGAATGGTTCAGTGAGGGTGAACATACCACGACAGTCGAAACAGCTAAACGGGTAGATCTGAAAAAGGCTCGAATTCGCAAGAAGAAGAAAGCCCAGGAAAAAGCGGCAAAACAAGCTGCAGAAAAAGCGGCTTCGGATGCTAAGGCTTCTGAGACAGCGTCTGATGAGACTGTTTCGGCATCAGAAATGGTTGCAGAGCCTGAGGCACCTGCCGGGTCCGAGGAAGCAGAGTCCCAAGAGGCCGCTGAAGATACAGAAACTGAACAGAAAGAGGCTAAGGCTGAAAAGCCAGCTGATCAAGACAGCGGGCCCAGGAAAGTAGTACCCAAAGAGCGTCCCAAACCGAGGATTATCAAACCTAAGAAGTCAGAAGAAAAAGAAGATGAATCTATTATTCCTGCAGGTCCGAAGCTTGAAAAGCCAAAGCCTGCTGCCCTTAGCGGACCTAAAGTGGTTCGTGTTGAGAAGATTGAACCCGAAGAAAAGAAGCGTCCTCG
>CAZAYB010000039.1:0-10708 GCA_964489215.1 uncultured Pirellulales bacterium | reverse complement strand
GCAGCGCGAGGGGAGAGCCTTAAGTCCCGTCCATCTCGAAAGATTGAGACCAAAAAGAGCGGTGAACACCAGGTTGAACGCCCTGAAAGGGCGCATATAAGTGAGCCTATAACGGTAAAGGACCTTTCTTCAGCTATTGCGGTAAGAACAGGCGAGATAATCGCCAAACTTATGGCTCAGGGAGTTATGGCAACTGCTAATCAGGTGATAACAACCGATGTTGCTGAACTTATCAGCATGGAATTCGGTACCGAGCTTATTGTTGACCGTAAAGAGTCGATAATGGAGCAGATACAAAAGGAATTTGACGGCAGGGAGTCTAAAAATCTCATCCGCAGACCACCAATTGTTACCATGCTCGGTCATGTCGACCATGGCAAGACCAGTCTTCTTGACAAGATCCGCAAGAGCAGTGTCGCTGAGCAGGAGGCAGGCGGTATAACTCAGCACATAGGAGCCTATCAGATAGAGCTTAACGGCAAGAGGGTTACTTTTCTTGATACTCCCGGTCATGAGGCGTTTACGGAAATGCGTTCCCGCGGTGCAAATATGACCGATATTGTTGTGCTTGTTGTGGCGGCAGATGACGGCTTAATGCCCCAGACTGTCGAGGCGATTCATCACGTCAAGGCAGCAGGGGTTGAAATGATAGTTGCGATTAACAAGATCGACCTTCCGGGTACGGATATAAACCGCATATACGGCCAACTTGCAGAGCATGAACTTACCCCGACTGAATGGGGAGGTAATACAGAAATAGTCAAGACAAGTGCTATAAGCGGAGAGGGTATCGAGGATCTGATCGAGCATCTTGATTATATTGCAGACCTTAAGGAGTATAAAGCTGACCCTGAAATACCTGCGACCGGCTGGGTTATCGAGGCGAAGATGACGACGACTCAGGGAGCAGTGGCTACACTTTTGCCCAAGGAAGGCAGTATCAAGAAAGGCGATACGGTTTTGGCGGGTAAGGGTTTCGGCAGGATTCGAACGATGAAGAACAGCATGGGCAAGACGATTAAAAAAGCGGGCAGCAGCGATCCAGTAGAGATAAGCGGCCTTAGCGATGTTCCTCAGGCGGGTGACAGATTTTTCTGTATGAGCGATCTTAACCGAGCTAAGCAGGCAGCTGAGGAGCTTGTTGCTATGGAGAGGGAAGAGTCGCTTGCCAAACGTAACCAGATAAGTCTTGACAACCTGTTCAGTGAGATTGAAGCAGGTAATGTCAAGGAGCTTAATCTGATTATCCGCGGAGATGTGCAGGGCTCTGTGGATGTTCTGATTAAATATCTGACAGACCTGAGCACCGAAGAGGTCAAGATAAAGATACTTCATGCGGCAGTTGGCGGTATAACTGAAGGTGATGTTGTGCTGTCTGAAGCGTCCAGCGCGATTATAATCGGTTTCAATGTAGTGCCTGATGAACATGTCAGGAGCCTTGCGGAGTCCAAGGGCATAGATATTCGTCTTTATAATGTGATCTATAAGATAACCGAGGATGTCAAGAACGCAATGAGCGGTATGCTGGAGCCTGATATTACAGAAGAAACTGTGGCGACACTTGAGGTGAGAAATACTTTCAAGGTTAGCGGTGTGGGCACAATTGCGGGCTGTTTTGTTAAGAGCGGGAGCATAACAAGGAGAAATAAACTTCGCCTTATACGGGATAATATCGTTATAAAAGATTCCTGCACTATAGAAAGTCTTAAGCACTTTAAGGATGATGTTCGAGAGGTTAAGTCCGGACTGGAGTGCGGAGTTAAGGTTGCTAATTTCGATGATATCAAGATAGGTGATGTTATCGAGGCTTATGAGATCAAGGAAGTTGCACGAACAATAGATTAAATGAACCGGTTTTTTTATGGCATCTATAAGGCAGGAAAAAGTATCGCGTATAATTAAGGAAGCAGTAAGTGATGTTTTTATTCGAGATCTGAGCGATCCTCGTATAAAGGGCTTTATAAGCGTAACTCGAGTTGAGATGAGCCCTGACCTTAAGAATGCGGAAGTTTATCTGAGTATACTTGCGGATAATGACCAGGAGCGTAAGCTTTCGTTTGATGCGATAGTTCATGCGGGCAGACATATCCGCAAGGAAACAGGAGATAGGGTGAGTCTGCGTTATTGTCCGCGTTTGAATTTTCATCTCGATGATAAGGTCAAAAAGACAATTGAGACTCTTGAAATAATCGAAGAGGTGAGCGGGGAACTTGAATCGGATGACTCTGATGATGCGCGGCCGTGACGCGTGCCAGAGCAAGAGCCAGGGACGGGAGAGGCTTTTTAATAGTGTGACAGAAAATGAAAAACAGTAAAAAATACAGTCCTAAAGTAAAGGAACTTTTCCGTTCACTGAAAGAACGTTATTCAGCGGTTGAACAGTTCAAGTCCGAAGATCCTATAGAAATGGTGATCATGGCGAGCCTTAATGAATATATACCTTTTGAGGATTGCCAGAAGGCGCTGAATAAGATAAAAAGTCATTTTGTAGACTTTAATGATCTTAGAGTAGCGAGGAAAGAAGAAATAATCGAGCAGCTTGGCAGTAAAGTTGGGGATAAGACGGGCAGGAAGATAGCTGCATCGCTGAGCGATAAGCTTAACGCAATATTTTCGACTTATGACTGTCTGAATATTGATGAACTTTTTGAGCTTGGCAAGCGTGAAGTCCGCAAGAAGATGGAGAAGATGTGGGGTGAGGATTTTTTTGTGGGCAGCTTTTGCCTTCTTACGATCTTTGACGGTCATGCAGTTCCAATGAATTCGATAATGCTTGAGTATATGCGCAATGAGAAGCTTGTCAATCCCCAGGCTGATGACAGTGAGATATGCGGCTTTCTGGAAAGGCTGATATCCGCAAAGGATGCTTACAGATTCTATACGGTGGTACGTCTGGCGAGCGAAGAGTATGTAAGCGTTAAGCGAGAGGTCAGTAAGGTCTCTGGTAAGAAAAGCAGTAAGAAAAAGACAAGCAGGAAATCGACGAAAAAGAAGACGGCAAAAAAAACTAAGAAGAAGACAGCTAAAAAGACCAGTAAAAAGGTTTCGACTAAGGCCAGTAAAAAGACTGCAAGGAAGAAGACAGCTGCTAAATCCAAGAAGAAGACGAAAAAGAAGGCTAAGTCGAAGACAAAGACGAAAAAGAAAACTAAAAAAAAGACCAGTAAAAAAACAAGAAAGACCGCCAGCAAGACCAAAAGCAAGAAGAAGTAATTGCTGATATTTTGGTTTAAGCGAAGCAGCGGTTTATTGATATTTGCGGGGGATGTAATTTTTATTTTTAGTATTTTAGAAAGGGAATTGTTTTGTCAGGTAAAGTTTTGAGATTAGGGATACCGAAGGGCAGCTTGCAAAAGGCTACGTTTGAACTTTTTGGTAAGGCAGGTTTTGATATAAGCGGATATGAACGGAGTTACTTTCCGAGGATAGACGATGACCAGATCGAGCTTATTTTGCTTCGTGCCCAGGAGATGAGCAGGTATATCGCGGACGGAGTTCTCGATGCCGGCTTCACAGGTCATGACTGGGTTATGGAAAACGGCAGGGATGTTCATGAGGTTTGCGAGCTTAAGTACAGCAAGGCTACGAGCAGGCCAGCGAGATGGGTGCTTGCGGTTCCGAACGAATCAAATATTAATAAGGTTGAGGATCTGGACGGGGGGATAGTGGCGACGGAACTTGTAAATGTAACGAAGAAGTATTTTGATGATAAGGGTCTCAATGTTAAGGTTGAGTTTAGCTGGGGGGCGACGGAAGTTAAGGCCAGACTGGTTAACGGAATTGTAGAGCTTACAGAGACGGGGTCTTCTCTTAAAGCTAACAATCTTAAGGTAATCGATGAGCTTTTAGTTTCCACGACTCGTCTTATTGCTAACAAGGAATCCTGGGAGGATGATTTCAAGAAGCAGAAAATCGAGAATATTGCTATTCTTCTTAACGCAGCGATTGACGCCAGGGGCAAAGTAGGTATGAAAATGAACGTAAGAAAGTCAGATATTGACAAGATCCTTTCGATTCTTCCATCAGAAAAGAGCCCGACAGTTTCGTCTCTTGCTGAGAGTGATTATGCGGCTATCGAAGTTATTGTTGATGAGAAGATTGAACGTGAGCTTATACCCGAGCTTAAGCGGGGCGGAGCTTCGGGGATATTTACTTATTCGCTTAACAAGGTAATTCATTGATAAAATCATTTTTTGTTTTTGAGGATAAATCATGGCAGGACATTCGCATTGGGCAGGAATTAAACATAAAAAGGCGGCCAATGACGCCAAGCGCGGTAAGATATGGAGCAAGCTTGCACGCATAATCATCGTTGCGGCCAAGAACGGCGGCGGTGATCCCGATACAAATCTTCCTCTGCGTTATGCTATCGATAAGGCCAAGGCAGAGAATATGCCTAAGGATACGATAGAAAAGGCGATTAAGAAAGGTACCGGGGATATTGAAGGTGCCAGCTATGAAGAAGTTCTTTATGAAGGTTACGGGCCCGGTGGTGTTGCAATAATGGTTGACGGCCTGACGGATAACCGTAACCGTACCGGTCCTGAGATAAAGAAGATATTTGAGAAACGCAGCGGGTCTCTTGGTGCGAGCGGGTGCGTTTCGTGGATGTTCAGCAAGAAAGGGCTTATCACTGTCAAGACAGATGTTGTTGATGAGAACGAACTTATGGAACTTGCGTTAAGCGCAGGAGCTGATGATATGGAAAATACCGGAGAGGTGTTTGAGCTGACTTGTGACCCTGCTGCTTATGAGGAGCTTAAGAAGGCTCTTGAGGAAAAGGAAATTCCGATGGAGGTTGCGGAAATATCAATGGTTCCACAGAATACTGTTCCGGTTAATGAGGTTGACGCAGCTAAGAAAGTTCTTGGTCTTATGGAAGACTTTGACGACCATGATGATGTGCAGAATGTTTATGCCAACTTTGATATTCCGGATGATGTTCTTGAAAAAGCTGAAAAGTGAGGCTCTTCGGAATAATTTGTGGGTTAAAAAAGGTAGAATCTTTGCCTCGGCTCTGGAGCAGATTGGGGCAGTTTGTTATAAGGCTGTTATGATTTTATTTTTGTTCTGCTGCAAAGACTGACAAGTTCATCTATCTGCTGACTTACCTTTTCCATTTGGTTATCGGAAATATCCTTTTCTATCTGCCGAGCCATTTCGGTGTATACCGGGAAGCCAGCGAAACTTCCGAGTCCTTTCAGTGAATGGACCTGTCTTGAAAGCTCCTCGATATTATTTTGTTCAAGTGCATTTTGCATATCCTTTATTTTGTCCGGGAGTGAATCGACGAATCTTTCAACTGTTTTAGTGTAGTCTTCATCATTGATAAGTGAAGACAGGATGTCGGCACCGGATTTAGCAGCGATTATCTGTTTCCTTTGTCCAATAAATCTTTCAATTTTTTTGAGCAGCAGATCAGTTTTGAGCGGTTTAGTTATGTAATCGTCACATCCTGCATCGAGGCAGACGAGCTCATCTCCCTTATTGTTCATTGCGGTCATTGCGATGATTCCGGTTTTTTGGTTCGGGCCCTCAGTTTTTCTTATTTTTTCTGTTGCGGCCAGTCCGTCCATTATGGGCATCTGAATGTCCATAAGTATTAAATCGTAAGGGGTTTGGAGTGCGTATTCGAGGGCCTGTTTTCCGTTTGAGGCTTGTTGTACTTCGTGCCCGATTTTTTTAAGAACAAGCTGTACGAGGATACGATTTTCTTCGACATCATCAACAAGCAGGATTTTACAGGGGTCTTCGAGCGGCTGTTCAAAATCAGGTGTTTCAGAATCAGAGGTTTGTTTTGATGTGTTATCTGAATGTTTTGGTTTTTGGTAATTTTTATTTTCCGGCCTGGATACTTGCTTGTCATTATTAACAGGGGAATCTGATTCAAAGTTACTGCCCTGATTATTTAATGACTGTTCGAAGATGTCTTTTATGCTTTTGGCGTTATTTAGTATTGTTTCGACATATTCCTTTTGTTCGGTGTTGAGTTTTTCCTGTGTCATTAGTTCGGAAAACCCTATGATGCTATTAAGGGGAGTTCGGAGTCTGAAGCTAAGCGATTCAAAAAAGTCTTTATGATCGGGGTTGTTGTTTAACAGTCCCTGCCAGCTTTTTGTATAGTTTGTTATGTCGGTATATATTCCGAGCAGTCCTGTTACTCTTTTTTTGTTGTCGATTAAGGGTACCTTGCTTGCTACGACCCTTATTTTTTTACCGTTTAAATTTGTCAGTGTTCTTTCGATATTCAAGAGCGGTATGCCGGTTTTAATTATTTCCAAATCGTATTTTTTAAAATACTCGGCATCATCTTTATTCCAAAGCTGATGATCATTTTTTTCTGTAATTTCTGAAGGAGATTTAAGGTTTAAGAATTCGGCAAATCTACGATTACAGCCGAGGTAATTTCCTTTGTAATCTTTCCAGTAAATAGCGTGGGGCAGATTTGAGATTATTCCGTTCAGGAGCCGATCCTGCTTTTTCAGTTCTATTGTTTTTTGCTGTTTTTCATCCGAGGTCAGTAAAAGTTCTTCACTAACTCTTGTTATTGCGGAATTTGCCCTTATTTCCATTTTTCTTCTTTCGTAGAAATAATGGCCAGCAACGGCGGAAATGAGCAAACAAGAAAACAGTCCCATTGTCAATATAACGTTTCTTGCGTGTGCCTTTACGGGCCCAGCAATTTCGTTATAGTCCATGCAAATCGCAATTGACCATTTTGCAGGTCCCATATTCAACGGATGATATCCAACAAGTTTTAAGATTGTTGTGTTACTGTCTTTTTGCCAGTTTGAGAAATAATAAACCTTTTTTCCATTTTCGCCATTTTGCATATTTTCGAATATTTCAGCAAGGAGCGTGTTTCTATCAGTAAAAACGGAACTTAGTATATATTCATAACTTTTTCCGACAAAAAGTTTATTTGGGTGGCTTACAATGAATCCCCTGTTGTCCATTAGCCAGGCGTATCCATTTTTTCCGGCCTGTACATCTGATACGATTTTATCGAATTGCTCAAAGTCAATAACAACTCTAATGAGTCCAATAAATTTATCATTATGTCTTATTGGTTCACATATAGAAAAAGCTTTGTGATCTTCACAGCATCTTATGGAACCTATGAAAGATTTTTGAGTATTTAATACATGCTGAACATCGACCTGGTTTTTACTGAGTAAAGCGGGGGTATTTTTTTTTGCCCATGTTTTCAGCGTATTTCCAGAGGAGTCTATAAGGTTCAAAGATGTTATTTTGTCGGCATACTGCTCAAAAAATATCCGCTGGGGGTTATAGTCTGAGATGTAATTTGATTTGTTCGGTTTATCAATTTTTTGCAGGCTGGCTTTTACCTGCGGGTTTTCGCCAAGCATTATGAGGTCGCCGTGCAAGTCATTTATCATATTTTCGAGTAGTATTGCCTTACTTTTTGCAATAGTGTGAAGATGCTGCTGAGTTTGTGACTTTATAATCTTTTGAAAATCAGTGATGTTTAGCCAGGCAAGAACTGCAGCAAACAGGAAACCTCCCAGGCATATCAATGAAGCTGCCTGGCTTATTTTGATTTGAGGCTTTTTCATGTTCTTCCTGCCGATCTTTGTCTGGAACTATTATGATAGAATAATAAGCTATACGAAATTTATCGGCATGGTACGGGAGCGGCTTAATCTATAAGTTTCAATGGAAGGCATGTTTTTAAACGTTTGTATGAATTTTTAATTTTTTGTGTTCAAGAAGCTTAAATACTTGTTTCAACCGATTAATTGTAACAATTATCAGACATTTTCCCGATCTGTTTTTGTATTTTTTTAAGCAGCTGTCCCTGGAGCTGATGGAGGTTTACGAGATGGTCAACCATCAGTTTAACTGAATCGCTTTCGGGATTTTTTTTTGCGGATGCCTTTTCTTTTTGATTAACATTCTGTTTCATTAATAACCTCCGTTTGATAAAACCGCCCCATAAATAAGTAGTTTTATATCGGCTTATATTACAATGACCTTAGTTAAATATTGCCGAGCATAAAAAATATTTCGGAGCAATTATTTGTTTTGGTTATTGACATTTATTTACTTTTTAATACAATAACAACTCATATTAACCTGTTTGCGTAAAATAATCAAGTTAAATTTCGCATTTGCGTAAATATATGATAAATTTTGATGAAAATTCGGTAATTGAAAGAATCCGAGAGCTTCGATTAAGGCATTTCGGGGGTCGCGGCAAAAGTTCATTTGCTAAATCAATAGGCATAAGTCCTTCCACTTACAGCTATTATGAAAAAGACCGATTGCCGCCGATTGATGTTCTGTTGCGTATCTGCGATTTAACCGGCACAGATATTTATTCACTATTGACAGGTAAAAAGCGGTCAGATGAGTGTAAATCCGGTCAGAATGAAGGTGTTATAAATCGTATAAATGAGATTTTAAGTAAATATCCGCACACCAAAGAGTCTATAACAGCGTTTTGTGATATGCTTGAAAGTATCAATACTATTGGGGGCGAGGAGGTTAAGGAAAGTAAAACTGAGGGGCTTGATTCGGGCTGGATACCTGTTCTGGGCAGAACGGCGGCAGGTTTGACGAGTTTCTGGTCTGAAACACAAATCAGTGATTCAGCAAGAGTTGTAACAGAGCTTAAGGAAGTAGTGGAAAAGTATATTCATAAGCCTATTGAATCAACGCAAGAGGGCTTTTTAGAGGTGGATCTGAAGATCCGGGAGCTTATGAAGGGAGTTAAGGACAGCCAGGTGAGTGTTATTGAGGTTAACGAGGAGCAGGATAATTCTCCGATGGCTCAGTTTCTTGATTGTCGGAGTTTGAGGGAGGCTTTTCCGGATTGTTTTGCACTTAAAATAGACGGTAACAGCATGTCTCCGAGGATCAATGACGGTAATTATGTTATATTGAGCCCTTCAGTGCCTGCTATTAACGGCAGCATCTCGGTTATCAAGCTTAAGGGTCAGATCGGGGTTACTTGTAAAATAATTCGTAAAGATACGGACAAGGTACATCTTATTCCGGTAAATGAACATTATGAAACGGGTATTTTTGACCTTTGCGAGCTTGAATGGTCTTTGGCGGTGCTTTGCCATTTGGAGGCAGGGGGATAAAATAACGGTTACCTTGGGAGAGGGGTAGTTTTCCGGCGGTTAGTTAAATTATAAGTAAATAGGTTGTTGTACATATTGAGGTTGCAGGCTATAATAGCCGATTATTATTTTGGACGATTCGAATTTTTCGAAATCATTATACGTTTTGCGTTATTTATAGTTTTAGTCAGGTTTTATATTAATTAACAGGAGTCTTTTATGCTATTATATGTAATACGGGCACTTTTTATAGTGCTGATAGCGGCGTTTTTGTTCTTCAGTATTAATTTTCCCTATCGGGATACGGCGAAAATTCAGGATGTAGAAACACTTATTTCCATAGCAAAGACTATGGAGGTTCAGGGCAAGACAGAAGAGGCGATGCGCAATTATCGCCAGGCCGCGGAGCTTAAAAGCCAGGAATCGATTCACGGTGAAGAAGTTTTTTATATTTTTGCAGGTGGGATCGGTATTGCAATACTGGTTATAGCAGCAGACTGGCTTACGCCTAAAAAGTCACTAAATGCTCTTGCTGGGGTTTTCTTTGGTTTGCTTATCGGTCTTTTGATCAGCTGGGCGGTGTCTTTTATTCTTGAGATGCTGACCGATATTTATCTTCGTGATACGATAAGCACAGAAGCATTGCAGATATTTAAATGGATAACTGGTCTTTGTATATGCTATCTGGTTATCAGTGTTGTTATACAGACCAAGGATGATATCCGTTTTCTTATTCCTTATGTTGAGTTTTCAAGGCAAACGAAAGGCTTGCGACCGTTGGTTCTTGATACATCGGTTATTATTGACGGCAGGATATCGGATATTGCTCAGACGAAGTTGTTTGACGCACCTTTGATTGTTCCGCGTTTTGTTCTGAATGAACTTCAGCTTATCGCGGATTCTTCTGATAAGATGAAGCGGAACAGGGGCAGACGCGGCCTGGATATGCTTAATAAGCTTCAGAACAGCTCAATTGTTGATGTCAAGATCGATGATACGCCTCCGCCTGGTGTTGAGGAGAGGACAGAAGTTGACCAGAAACTGGTTGCTTTTACGAAGGTTACTGACGGCAGGCTTGTGACGAATGATTATAATCTTAATAAAGTAGCATCGCTTAGGGGAGTAGATGTTATTAATATAAATGATATGGCTAACGCTCTTAAGACGGTGGTGCTGCCTGGTGAGAAAATGCAGATCAAGATTATGCGGCCCGGTGAGGAACAGACCCAGGGGATAGGTTATCTTGACGATGGTACGATGGTTGTTGTGGAAGACGCGAGGAGCTATATCGGCAAGACGATTGGCATTACAGTTACCAGCTCGCTTCAGACGTCCGCGGGCAGGATGATATTCGGCAAGGCAGGCAATGATAACTCCGGCGGGTCGGGAGGTTCTTCGAGCCAGGATAATAAGAATGATTCGAAGAATTATAAGCGTTACGGCAAAAGTTAGAGGTTTTGGCTCTTCGGGATAATTTGTGGGTTAAAAAAGGTAGAATCTTTGCCTCGGCTCTGGAGCAGATTGGGGCAGTCGCCGGTTTTGTGCCTTACACATCGTCGCCAACCCCGCTTTTGGGTGAGGTTCGACGCCGACGCGACGGAGCAAAAGGGGCTTAGGGG
>CAZAYB010000038.1:13767-16700 GCA_964489215.1 uncultured Pirellulales bacterium | reverse complement strand
GCCGTGTTCTGCCTGCCTCATACTGGAGCACGTTATGGCATGCGGGACACCTGTTGTTTGTTTTGATGCAGCAGGTCCGCAAGACATTGTCGATCATAAACAAAACGGTTATAAAGCTAAGCCATTTGAGGCTGAAGATTTGGCCAGAGGTATAGAATGGGTGATAGAAGAAATGGAAACAAATTCTAAAGATTCTGGAAGAAAAGAACAGAATTCTAAATGCGCTAAAATGGTGGATTCTGGATGTGAATATTTGACTGATATTGGCAGAAAAGCAAGAGAAAAAGTAATATATAAATTCGACTTAAATGTAATAGCAGGTGAGTATATGCAACTGTATGAAGATATTTTAACATATAAAAATGTTATTACTAAGCACGACAGAAAGTGGATTAAAAAAGAAGGGCCTAACTATAGTAATGTGCGGTAGAGTTCCCTTAATTTCTATCATAATCGCCGTAAAAAACGGTTCTAAAGTGATAGAACGATGCTTTAGAAGCGTTATAAGCCAAACGCATTCTTCCAAGGAAATTATTGTAATAGATGGCGGGTCAACCGATTATACTGTTAGAATTATCCTGAATTATAATCATTATATCTCTTATTGGGAATCAAAGCCTGATAACGGAATATATGAGGCTTGGAACAAAGCTCTTACAAAAGCGAAAGGCAAATGGATTTGCTTTTTAGGTGCAGATGACTTTTTCTGGGGAAATAATGTGATAGAAAACTTGATCCCTAGTCTAATAAAGGCCGATCACTACAAAATTAAAGTTGTTTATGGAAGAATGGCAAGGGTAAATGATAGCGGTAGAATCCTTGGCGAAATAGGAAAGCCATGGGAAAAGATCAGATGGCAAATGCGTCACGGAATGCCATTGCCACATCCCGGCCTGATGCATCATAGAAGCCTTTTTGAAACCCATGGTAATTTCGATGAAACTTTTCGTATTGCTGGCGATTATGAATTCTTATTAAGGGAGTTGAAAGACGGAAGTGCGCTTTTCGTGGACTTGCTAACCATTGGAAACCAAATTGGAGGAGTCGCTGACGTCAATAGCCCGCTTACCAGTAGAGAGGTGTTGAGAGCTAGAAAAAAAAATGGGATGGGAGGCATTACATGGCTATGGATATTGGTTTATATCCGGTCTGTTATCAGGTCTTACTGGAGAAGATGTAAGATAAATGATAAAAAATCTTGCTAAATATGATTTTGATATGAATCAAGTTGCTTTAATGAAATATTGGGCCATGTAAATCGACGAGCATATATTCGTCCTGCTCTTCCCAATTCAACCCGCTTTTCTTCATTTTTAAGTAGATCGCTTATTGCGCCTGTAAGCTCTTTGACGCTTTCACGGCGGATTAGAATAGCCGTCTTACCCTCTACCAATGACTCCTGGAGTCCTTGAATTTTCGTCCCAACGACTGCTTTGCCCGCCGCGTTTGCCTCCATTCCAGTAATACCCCAGCCTTCAAAACGCGATGGCATAACCAAGAATAGGCAAGATCTAAGCAAATGAAATTTGGTTTCCCTGTCAACTCTTCCTAAATATTCAACTTTTCCTTGAAGATCATGTGAGTCGATGAGTTCATATAATTTTAGAATATCTGCTTTCTTACCGCCTCCAGCAATGTACAATACAGTATTCGTTGTTTCAATTTTCGAGAATGCATTAATCAAGATATCGATTCCTTTCATATATAAATCTATCCGGCCAAGGAATAGAATAAAATTTTCATATCTTGGATCTAACGTAAAAAGCGATTCAGAAACACCATTAGGGATTGCGATTACTTTTTTAAAAGGATATTTACGGAGGATTCGCTCTTTAGCGGATTTCGAAGGTGTGATGATAAATTTTGCTGTTTTTAGTAGAATTTTTTCAGCTAAAAATGGCAGCAATCCTATGATCGGGTATATACGAAGGGAATGCCTTCCCATCAAGTGGTGAAAAATGTTCACTATAGGCCTTCTCGTTAATATTTCCGCAAAGCAAGGAGAGAAGAAAGAGCAATCATTAACAAGTATATCGCTCTGATATTGAGTAATGACAAATTGAATTAAAAAAGTGAAGCTTATCCTGCTTGCCAAATAAGATTTGCATAACCCAATTCTTTTATAATTGACCCCATCGATTGTTTCATCTCTTCCATTTGGAAAGTTGCCAGTTAATACGATTATTTCATGTTCCTTTGACAAAAAGGAATTTATCTTATGCGCTCTGTAGGCTCCTCCACCCCCACACCAGGGGTTGTGAATATCATCGTATATAATATGAAGAATTTTCATATCAAAGCTTATCGCTACACATCTTTCCAAAAATAGTAAAGCCACCCACCATATTCCGCCAAAACCCAGCGAATCTGACGTCCATGCTTCCACCACTTACTTGGTGAATACGGGTCGTTTTTTGCAGCAATACTTCTTATTGTTAATACATCTGGAAACAACCGATTCCAGATAAAGCGTGCCCGCCTCGTATGGTATTTGCTGGTTGCAATGAGGATGCTCGATATGTTCTCTTCAAGCAGCTTGCCGCCCACGATTCGAGCCTCGCTGATGGTATCATAAGCGTCTTCAGCACTAATGGGGATGACATCGTTTCGCGGGACGCCCAAAACCTCAAGAATGCGCATTGCATCTTCCTCCCAAGGGCAGGAGGCTTCAAATCCGGCTTCTTCCAGCTCGCGGACAACGTCGGTTTTCCGGTTGCCGTTAATGACCACTTTATCGGCAAATCCCTTTTCATAGATGGAGGCTGCCTCCATCAGCCTTGGATACCACTCAACACCTGAATACAGAACCACCACTGCATCCGACCGGATAGGTCTATCATCCGCTACCAACCATCCCCCCATAAATGACATGATGCTGCCGAAAGCAACATAGATCGCACCGCCAAATACGGCAATTGTCGCAACCCACCACA